>JASGMR010000069.1 GCA_030156385.1 Kosmotogales bacterium | reverse complement strand
ACTATTTTTTTATCAAGCTCCTCTTTTTCCATATCCTGAGCTTTCTTTATAGAAATGGCATTCTTCTTAAAAAAATCTAAAAACATCGTTGGTTTTGGGTTTCCATTATATCTCCCATAATACGTATGGCAATTTGTGACTATCTCAATAACAGCCATACCCTTATGATCCAATCCTTTCTGGATGAAATTAACAGCCTGATTGTAGTGAAAAACAGTCGTCCTGGCTACGAATGTTGCCCCTGAATTAATTGCCAATCTCACTAAATCAAAAGGATTTTCAACATTTCCATATGGAGCCGTAGAAGCATATTTCTCCATTGGAGTTGTAGGAGAGTACTGACCCCCGGTCATACCGTATATATTATTATTGAAAATAATCACGGTTATATCCAGATTCCTTCTACAAGCATGAATAAAATGATTTCCCCCTATTGCAGATAAATCTCCGTCTCCCCCCATCACAACCACATTGAATTCCGGTCTTGAAAGCTTTACACCGGTTGCAAATGGTATAGCTCGTCCATGAAGAGTATGCATAGTGTTAAATTTCAAATATCCTGTTACTCTTGAAGAACAGCCGATGCCAGATATTACGGCCATTCTTTCGGGAATGAACTTACCTTTATCCACTGCATCTACAAATGCTTTCATTATAACCCCATTACCACAACCGGGACACCAAACATGTGGCATTCTGTCAGTTCTTAAATATTTCATTAACCGTTGTTCCAATTCCCTAACCCCCTGATTTTTGATAAATACGATATTTTATTTTTGAAGTTGAAAAAAGATAATCCGTTAAAGCATCTGGATAATCGTTCATAAAAATCACTTCATTTATTCCGGAATTAATTATCAATCTCGCACAAACAGAACATGGTTTGTGAGTGACATAGATTTTTGCCCCCTCTGTAGAAATACCAAATCTCGCAGCCTGCGTGATAGCATTTTGCTCAGCATGGGCCGCAAAACATATCTCTTGATTTTCCCCCGATAAAATACCGAGCTCATCACGTATACAAGGAATAATATCACAATGAGGAAACCCAGAAGGAGGTTGATTATATCCAGTGGCAAGAATTCTGTTATTTCTTACAATGACCGCCCCGACTTTTCTATGTATACAACTTGATCTCTGTTTTATAACCTGGAGTAATTCCATGAAATAATCATCCCAGTCATCAATCTTTTTTTTAATATATTCTTTTTCTTTAATATTTTTAATATATTTCTCCAGTTTATTTCTATCCAAATTTTTCCCCATTCTCCGCTATGACTTCTTCATATATATCCATCAATTTACAAAAGAACCAATGTGAATGATCAAATCCATGATTATTAAGACGAAAAAAACTGTTCTCTTCCACTACATATTCAAACATACTTTTATGTATCATTTCAACAACTAATTGAATTAATTCTCGATTAAAACGATATTTTTCAAAATTTATTCCTTCGATCAGTCTGAAGCCCATAAAAAGCACTTCAAATAGTTCATCAATTTGATTATTGTTTTTAAATTCATCGATTGGAATTTGTTTTTTATCAATGGCATTTTTATATTTCTCAAAATTTTCAATATTCACATACCTTGAATTGTTACAATGTCCTCCTGCCGAAGGCCCCAATCCTATATAATCATAGTTTTTCCAGTATCGCAAATTATGTTTACACTCAAAACCTTTTTTACTCCATGATGATATCTCATATCTGTTAAAACCCATATCGAATAATTCTCTCACGATTTCATCATGATAATCCGCGATTTTCTCGTCGGAGGGAAGTTCAACTTCCCCATTTCCGATCAATGCATTCAGCGGTGAATCATGATCATTGTCATATATATAATACGAGACATGGGTGGGCCTATATTCCTTTATCAAATTCAAGTTACCCTTTAAATTTGATTCATTTTCTCCCGGCAATCCAAGAATAAAATCGAAATTAATATTATCAAAATGGGGAAAAATCATATCCAGTTTTTTTCCCAAATTGGATTGCTTTCTGTTCACCTTTCTCAATATATTTTTATCGGTTCCCTGAATGCCGATACTTATTCTGTTTATATCAAGCTCTTTCCAGCATAACACTTTTTCTTCATCTATGTCTTCAGGATTAACTTCAATGGAAATCTCGGAATCTTCTTCGATGAATTCATTTAAAAAACCTTTCAATTCCCTTAAAATGTGAGAATTCATAAGCGAAGGCGAACCACCTCCAAAATACAGTGTATCGTAAAAAAAATCATCGGCTTTCTTCAAAAAGAATTCCTTTTTCAAATATTCAAAAAAATGTCTTTCTTTTTCATGATGATAATTCTCAGTATAAAAATCACAATAATAACATTTTCTTTTGCAGAATGGAAAATGAATATACAAACCTTTGTAATCAGAGTTCAAATCTTAAGAAAAAACCTTTAATCTCAAAATTGTCTATGGTTATACCCATAGAGAATGTCTCTTTAACTCCCAATCTGGTTATAAGAAGTTGCATCAAGACATCATCTTTTGTAAAAATTACTGTGGGATATAAGGAAAATTTTGAAATTTTCATATCGGCTTTTATATTCGCATATACGGCAACACCAATCTGTTTGTTGTCAAAATTATAACCGATACCCCCACCGTAGCCAAATTCTCCCAGTGTGTCGTTTGTTTCCAAATCGATTCCCAATATTGCCGAGTTATCAATATATTTAAACCTCATACTTCTTTTCCAGTCGGAATTAAATAAATATGAATTTAAATCAATAAAATTATATTCATTCTCATTGAAAGTCACCAATTGACCGCCAAGATTAAATATAACAAACGGCAATCTGATCCAATTCCTGGTGTATACTCTGAAATCTTTATTCAAACTGACCTTTCCGTCGAAATATGAATGTGTGAAAAAAGGCAGTTTATTATTGTTGAATTCAAAATCCCCAAACAGAGTAATTCCATCAATGTATTTTATTCCCAAACCCAAAGAACCGTCTTTTTCTTTTATTTTTAAAAACCCTGTAGAATAATCTTCCCAATTGAAATCAAAGGCTACTCCACCGCCTATGGTTTCATCCGTAAAGCTTCCCACAACATATATATTCTCATAAACCGGGAAATATAAATCCGTTTCGAAATTGTTTTTACTGATATTTCCCGAAATACTAAAAACGGAAATAGTTATGAGAACAATAAAACTCAACAATAGAATTTTTCTCATTTTTCAAGCATCTCCTTTGCTATTTCATTAACTGTTTCAGGATTAGCCTTACCTTTTGTTTCCTTCATTACTGCTCCTACAAAATATCCGATAACGTTTTTCTTACCACTTTTATATTGATCTACAGCTTTTTGATTCTTTTTAATAGCTTCCTGAATTATTTTTGTTATCAATTCTGTATCTTCCACTTGTTTGAATCCCTTTTCTTCAACTATTACACTCGGTAATTTTTTTTCTTTGAGTGCATAATCAAGTACATCTTTTGCCATTTTTGAAGAAATAATTTTACCGTCCATCAATTTAAAGAGATCCTGAAACAATTCTTTAGATAAAAAAGAATTTTCAAGATCCAGATTTTCTTCTTTTATCATTCTCAATACTTCGCCCATTATCCAGTTTGAAGATTCCTTCGGTCTATTCGTATACTTGGCCACCTCTTCAAAAAAATTCGCAATCAACAGATCCGAAGAAAGAACACCTGCATCGTATTCGGGAATATTATATTCTTCAATAAACCTCAATTTTTTATCTCTTGGGAGTTCGGGTAAACTGGCTTTTATAATCTCTATTTTTTCATCACTTACAAAAAGAGGGGGAAGATCGGGTTCGGGAAAATACCTGTAATCATTCTCTTTTTCTTTAGATCTCATCGAAACGGTCTTTTTATCTGGCATAACCCAGGATCTGGTTTCAAATTTTACATCGTGACCCTTTTTTAATTCATCGATAATTCTTTCTTTCTCATAAAATAAAGCCTTTTCAACGAACTTAAAAGAATTCATGTTTTTAACTTCTACCCTGTTTGAAGAATAATTTTTTTCCTCATCAACAACTGAAATATTGGCATCACATCTCAGCGCACCCTTTTCCATATCTCCGGAACATACATTTAAAACTTTCAGGTTATCTCTCAAAGCCTCCATAAAAATTTTCGCCTCTTCAGGAGAACTCATATCCGGCTCCGTTACTATTTCAATCAATGGGACACCACATCTGTTCAAATCAAGATAACTTCCTGTGGATTCGGAAATATTTTCTGATCCTATATGTAATAATTTTCCGGCATCCTCTTCGATATGCAATCTCCTGATTCTGATCTTTTTTTCTTTTCCGTTTTGGTCATCTATGATCAAAAATCCATTTTCTGCAATAGGTTTAAAAAATTGTGTTATCTGATATCCTTTGGGTAAATCCGGATAAAAATAATTTTTTCTATCGAAAGAAGATTTCTTATTTATTTCACAATTCAAGGCCAGAGCCCCTTTTAATGCCAGGCAAACTACTTCTTCATTCAATACTGGTAGGGCCCCCGGTTGACCCGTACATACAGGACAGATTAAAGTATTAGGTTTTTTTTCAAAAACATCGGCTGGGCATGAACAAAATGCCTTCGTCTTAGACATTACCTGAGCATGTATCTCAAGACCAATTATCGTTCTAAACATACTTCTCACCTCCATCAGGTAATTCAAAAAATCCATTTTTAAAAGAGGGCGAAAGGTTTTGAATTCGGTTCGCAAAGCTCAACAATTCATTATCCATGAATCTTTTTGACATAATATGTAACCCCACAGGCATATTTTCAACTCTTTTTATCGGCAGGGAAATTGCCGGTGCGCCTATCAGATTAGCCGATATAGTGTAGTAATCCATCAGATAATATGTCAACGGATCGGTTATCTGGTTCAAGTACGGTGCAATCACGGGAGATGTTGGATTGATAATGAAGTCGTTGTTTTCAAAAATTTTATCTATTTCTTTTTTGATAATTCTTCTAACTTTAAGTGCCTTTCTGTAATACGCATCATAATATGCGGAACTGAGCGTAAAGGTTCCCAATAATATTCTTCTTTTGACTTCGATTCCAAAGCCGCTGTCTCTGAACAGATTCACCATATCTTCATAATTGGATTTATCATTTCTTTTTCCGTATCTCACACCATCGAATCTGGATAAATTAGAACTTGCCTCGCCGGGTGCGATCAAATAATAAGTGGCAATAACATATTTCAGCGATGGAATATTGACATAATTAATTTTCACACCATTTTTTTCCAGTTCCTCAACGAACAGATAAAAACTTTCCTTTACCCCTTCATCCAACCCTTCGTAATCTACCATCTCTCTCGGTATAGCTATTCTGATCTTTTTTAAATCAGTTGTCGCTAAATCCTTTATTTCAAAATTTTCACTCGTAGAATCCTTTTCATCCTTCGAAGCAATCATTTTTATTACACTGTGAGTGTCTTCAATACATCGTGTGAATGGGCCAATTTGATCCAGAGATGATCCAAAAGCGACAAGACCGTATCTGGATACCAAACCATAGGACGGTTTATAACCAACAATTCCACACATCGCAGCGGGCAACCTTATTGAACCTCCCGTATCCGATCCAAGGGCGAACGGAACCAAACCGGAAGCAACCGCTGCCGCACTTCCACCACTGCTTCCACCGGGGATTCTTTCAGTGTTCCAGGGATTTCTTGTCGGGAAAAAACTCGAATTCTCAGTTGAAGAACCCATGGCAAATTCATCCATATTGGTTTTTCCAAGAGGTTCAAATCCATATTTTCTCAGATTTTCAACAACAGTGGCATCATAAGTTGAATTGTAATTCTTCAACAATTGACTTCCACAAGTGGTCTTAGCTCCTATACAGAGAATGTTATCTTTCAACCCATATGGTATAGCCTCTTTATAATTCAGGATCTCCAGGAAAGCTTTGACCTTTTCATCGTATTTTTTTGTTCTGTTGAAAAAAAAGGAAAATATATCACCTTTTTTATTAACACGTTCCATTTCACGAATTTTTTTATTTAAAAAGTTTTCTGACATTTCTTTGAAGCACCCCCCATTACGATTAATTTTATCATTAATCGCAATCTTTTTTATTCTTATTACATACAAATGAAAAAAAAAATCAACAAAATAAGCATGCCTTGAGTGTAGAATTATTTATTAGTACGAAATGTGAATGAACTGGAGATTATATGGAAAAACTGTTTAAAGAAAAAAAATTTATTGTTTTATTAGCAACAATAAGTTGTTTATTGTGGGGTAGTGCTTTTCCTTCTTTAAAAGCTATTTTTATCTCATTGAATCTTTCCAATAACGACTTTAATTCAAAAGTTTTGCTGGCCGGTTATAGATTTTTCATAGCCTCAATAATCGTATTCTTTATCACAAAATTCGTTTTTCATAAATCACTGAAGATAAAGAAAGAAGATTCCGGAAAACTCATAATGCTGGGTATTTTGAACACCTCTTTAATGTATTTTTTCTTTTACAACGGCCTGGCTAATGTCGATGGAATGAAAGCTCCAATTTTATCCGTAGCCGGTAATTTTTTTGTGGTAATCTTGGCCCATTTTATTTATAAAAATGACACCTTGGACAAAAGAAAAATCATCGGCTTAATTTTAGGATTCTTAGGCATAATAGTGATCAATTGGAGTAAGGGCTTCTCTTTCAGTTTTACATTCACTGGAGAGGGATTTATGCTGATATCGGCCTTATTGAATGCAATAAGTACTATTGTTGCAAAATCATTTTCAAAAAAAATTAACACCTTAATTATAACTGCGTATCAACTTTTGTTCGGATCTATTGTTATGATTGTTTATGGTTTGGCTACATCCGGAACATCCAGTTTGAATTTTGATTTTGTATCCTTTTCAATACTAATATATACATCATTCATATCCGCAATAGCATTTTCTATATGGTTCACTTTATTGAAATACAACAAGGCAGGGATAATTTCGATTTTCAAATTTATGATACCGATTTTCGGTTCATTTTTAATCGCAATATTTTTCCCTGAAGAAACATTTTCCTTATCGATCATTTTAGGACTATTATTAGTTTCAATGGGAATAGTTGTCATAAGTTATAAAGTTTCTTTCAACTCCGAGGAGGTTTAAAAATTCAAAAAAGAGCTGCGAGTCGTTTACCACTTTTGTTATCAATAACCATAAGAGGAATCGGTTTTTTTGCTCTCGCCAATATATTACAACTTAGAATGAGAGAAATTGGTGGCAGTCTTTTTATGGTGAACATGCTTTCCACTGTTAACGGGTTCACTCAGACAATAGCCACACCAGTTTGGGGTACAATTTCAGATAGACAGAAAAAAAGAAAATATTTACTGATTCCGCTGATCATAATCCCTTCTCTTATATATCCGTTTTTTTCGATTGTTTCTATTCCTATACTTCTAATTCTCATAAGAGGAACAACATCTTTTTTTCAATCAGGGTTTCAGCCAATAACGCTCGCTATGGCTTCAGAAAAAAATGATAAAAATTTAAATACAATTTCAAAAGAATTGTCTTTTGTAAATATATCAACATCAACAGGTATGTTTTTATCTAAAATACTTCTGTCAATTCTGCTGATCTCTATTTCAATAAGAGCATCTTTCATCTGGCTTTTCATAATTTCTTTAGTTTCCGTAATACCAATATTTTTCATAAAGGAAAAAGAGAAAAAATGCACCAGAAACGACAGTAAGAATTTAATAAAAAAATTATTTCCGATAATCGAAAATCCTAAACCCATTAAAGAAAACGGGATGTGGGCAATTTACTTATCGGCTTTTTTCAGGCAGATGGGAACAACTGGGGCCCTTGCCTCGTTAACAATATTTATGAAAGAAAATATAGGCATGTCAAATTCTCTCGCAGTTGGAATAACTTCAATCAATCCGATATCACAGATAATCTCTCAAATATTTTCAATACTTCTGATAAAAAAAATCGGAGATAAAAATTGCAATATATGGGGAATAATCCAATCGGGTATTTCACTTTTTATTTTCGCAATGGCAAAAAATTTCTTTATGATCGTAATAGCCTATTCGATTCTCGGACTTGCATATGGTATATATATAAATGGGACGGTCACTTATATATCGAGAAACACCGAAAAAAACCGGAGAGCCGAGATGATGGGAATGCTGAGATCGTTCAGATCCATGGGAATAATAATTGGCCCGATATTTTCCGGTATAATTATTCAATATTCTTACACATTGATGTTTTTAATTTTGGGAGCAATGATAACATTATCCAGTATTCTTGTATTTTTATTTGCAAATAACAATGGAATGGAGGTAAAAAATGTCAAAATTTGACGAAATATTCAACAGAAAAAATTCTAACAGTTTCAAATGGGATTACTTGGAAGAAAAATTTGGGAACAATGATGTTCTACCTTTATGGGTGGCGGACATGGATTTTAAATCCCCGAAAATCGTTTCGGAAACTCTGGAAAAAATATCATCGAACGGTTTTTTCGGTTACACATTTAAAGGCAACGAATTTTACAATTCAATCGTGAACTGGATAGAAAAGAGACATGGCTGGAAGATCGATAAAAGCAATATTTTCACCACACATGGGGTTGTCAATGGTCTTTCGGCAGCTATAAATGCTTTTTCTGATGAGGGAGATAAAATTATTATCCAAACTCCGGTTTATCATCCTTTTTATAAGGTAATAGAAACCAATAAAAGAGAAATAATCAGAAGTCCTCTTAAACTGAAAGATGATAAATACGAAATGGACTTCGATAATCTGAATGAAATTATAGATGAAAAAACAAAGATATTGATACTGTGCAACCCTCACAATCCTGTTGGAAGGGTGTGGACCGAGCAGGAATTAAAAAAATTATCCGATTTAATCATTGAAAAGGACATAATTTTGTTGTCCGACGAAATTCATTCCGATTTAATCTTCAAACCTAATAAGCATACTCCAATTGCAAAACTTTCAAAAGAAATATCGGAAAAAACAATAACTTTTATGGCTCCGAGTAAAACATTCAATCTACCCGGTCTGGAAACCTCTTATGCAATAATTGAAAACGAAAATTATGCCGACAAATTCAATGAAGTTTTAAATTCATGGTCAATAACAGGAAATAATATATATGGTATTTTTGGGACTCAAACAGCTTACAGTTATTGTGAAAGCTGGCTCGAGGAACTTTTAGATTATATTTACGGCAATTATATTTATTTGAAAGATTTTTTTTCATCAAAAATTCCTGAAATAAAAACTTATCCCCTTGAAGGAACTTATTTAATGTGGATAAATTGTAAAAGTTTAAATATGACGAATGATGAACTTGATAACTTTTTCATTGAAAAAGTAAAAGTCGGTTTGAATCCCGGATACATCTTCGGTAAGGAAGGAGAAGGATTTCAAAGAATCAATATCGCTTGCCCGAGAAAATATCTGGAATATTTTGCAAATAACTTTTATGGGGCCCTTCAAAAATAATTTATTGTTTTATTAAAATCAGATATTCCATTGGGACCAATTTAAGAGATTCATCTTTTGAAAATGAGTATTTTTCCTCAGAAAAATACTCATTGTAATTTCCATAAAAATTAATATTCACATCCTCGGAAATATCACTTGGATTCACAATTACTATTATTTCGTGATCGTTCAATTTTCTTGAATATATTAAAACTTTACCCTCTCTGTTCAATATATTAAGATCACCGTACTTTAATACCTCAGAATTATTTCTTAAATCTATCAGTGATTTATAAAAATTCAACAAATCTGAATTTTGTTCATTCTCATCCCATATCATCGGTTTTCTGCAATAAGGATCCTTAAAACCATCTAAACCTATTTCTGTACCATAATATATGACAGGACTTCCTTTGAATGTCATCTGTATTACAACGGCCAATTTCATGAGATCCAAATTACCAAATGTCGAAGATAAAATTCTTGAAGTATCGTGACTTTCGATTATATTCCAGAGTGAATCCAAAACCTGTGGAGGATATGAATTCAAATAAAAAGAAGTTAAATTCGCGAATATCTTTGCGGAATGGGGGGATTTTGTCAAATAATTCAATAATGCTTCCCTGAATGGGTAGTTCATAACCGAATCAAACATATCACCCATCAGATAAGTTTTCGCATCTCCCCAAATTTCACCTACAATAATAGATTCCGGATTCAATTCTTTCACCTCAGGTCTGAAGAACTCTATCCAAAATTTTGAAGGAACTTCGTTGGCAACATCCAACCTCCAGCCACAAATACTCATTTCATCATAAAATTCCACCACTTCTTCAATATATTTCTTAACGGATTCGTTCTGTACATTCAATTTAGGCATATGAGAAAAACCATTCCAGCCAATATAATTAATGGCTTTACCATCATCATCTTCAACGGGAAAACTCTTTATAAAATACCAATCTGTGTATTCAGAACCACTCCCATTTTCTATAATGTCTTGAAACGCCCAAAAATCTTTCCCTGTATGATTGAATACACCATCAAGGATTATTTTAATATTGTTTTCTGAAGCAGAATTTATCAATTCTTTAAATACTTCCACATTGCCAAAATTATCATCAATTTTCAAATAATCTTCCGTATCATATTTATGACTTGAAATACTTTCAAACACCGGATTCAGGTAAATCGCCCCTATTCCCAATTCTTTCAAGTAATCCATTTTATCAATAATTCCCTGCAGATCACCACCAAAAAAACCTTCGGAACCCAGATCTGAATTTTCAGTATAGACCCAATCCTGAACTTTCACAGGATCATTTGAACTATCACCATTTTTAAACCTCTCCGGAAAAATTTGATAGTAGACAATTCCTTTACTCCAATCGGGTAAATTGAAGTAATCCACTGTCAATTCATCAAAGTTTATATGAAATGGGGAAATATCTTTCGCTTCCGTCGATTTATTCATTCCTAAAAAATAATTTTGATCTCCAACAGAAACTTTGAAAAAATATTCGGAATTATTCTCCGGAAACAGTCTTATTCTGTAGAACGTCTTTCTCCCCGAATTTCTTAAAAAACTCATTTTATACTCTTTATCATTTAAAACAATGAATGCTTCCCCAATACTGTCTCTTGGAACGGAAACCGAAAAATATATTTCTTCGTTTTTTACGGGATTAAAATAATCCCTCGAATATATATCATGTTCAAAATTTTCAATTTCAAACGTATATCCAAACAGTGATGTAGAAACAATAATAATAATAAATATTAAAACAATTTCTTTCATTTCTCACACTCCTTTTCTTCCCTTTTTAAATACTTTCACATTTCAAATAAAAAGCGATTTATTTCTTTATAATAAACACGATCAATTTATCGATGCTGTTATTTTAAAAACAGAAAAAAACGACTGTTAATGATAGAAATTTATCAAAATTGCGTTTGATATAGTAAAGAAAAATATATTTTTTGAGGAAAACATACAAATTATAAAGCGATGTCACTATATAATAATATTTACATCCCTATTCCCTAAACACATTACTTCTTATCTTCTTAAAGATGAAGAATAAAAAAAACTAAAAGGAAAACAAGCTTAATTTTCGTCGGTCAAACTATTTATATTCCGTCAGAGCTGCGGATAAATACCCAACGGTTTTTTCGTCGTAATCAATTATGTCACCGCTGGTTATATGTTTTAAAATTTCGATTTTTTTAAACAAAGATTTTCCAATCGCTATTGGCCCCAATCCGCATACGGAAATGTCTTCATCTTTACATATTTTATACGTATCTCCATTTTTGATCAATTCTTCTATGTACAAATTATCCTTGCGGTATGTTTCGGAAATTGAATCATAATGATTCAAATCACTGGAAAAAACGAACAAATACCCTTCATCCTCAATTACA
>JASGMR010000068.1 GCA_030156385.1 Kosmotogales bacterium | reverse complement strand
TGTATTGAAGGTAATGCAACAGATATATTTACTCTTCCAAAATAAGCGAACGCGTACGCTGCCCAACAAAGAATGAAAACAATTAAAGGTTTTTTCGATCTCATCTGAAGCATTGTCCCCCAATTTTTTAAATCGGAAAAATGATAACATTTTTTTAAAATTTATAAAAGTCTCATAATAAAAAATATATAGAAAAAATATAATTCATTCCGTTGTTTGTAAAGATTTCATTCCATTATCCGATCGTGCGGTTTCATTCGGATTTTTATTATCTGAAAGCATATTATCTCTGTTAAAGGCTTTCTGCGAATAATACTGTTCCATGAATTTTTTTGATTTCTCTGAGTAAAAATTTTTTTGAAAACACTCAGTCCATTATAGCGGGAATAATAAAATCTTCGATTAATGTTCCCCTGTTACGGGAATTGGCTGAGAATCCAGATGCTATGGCTACCACCAGATCCTTGCAGGGAACGCAACAGATGACATTACTCCCGTCACCTTCCGCTGAATATGCAAAAATTTTGTTATCCTCATGTATCCACCACAGATAACCATATTTTAATGCAGTGTTATTAATCGATATTCCGGAATGAGGAGTAGTAGACTCAGAGATCCATGCATTGGAAATGATCTGATTATTATCCCAGTTACCATGATTCAGATATAAGAAACCAAAACGCGCCATGTCACGGGGGGTGAGTGTCAGACCCCATCCGCCGGCAGAAATGTTATCCGGATCTTTCACCCATCCCCGCACGTTTTTTCCGAATAAATCTTCAAAACCAAATGCTTTCATTTCATAATCAGGAATTTCTTTCATGCCGATGGGCCCGAACAAGTTTTTATTGGCAAATTCACGGGCGCTCTTTCCCGTGCTGCGGGTGAGTATAGCTGAAAGTAAGTGCGCACCTGCGGTCGAATATTTGAAAGCACCGATTTTTCCACCTTCACCGATCATATCCAGAGTGTATTTTATCCAGTCGGACTGCATACACAATTTATCCAGTGGTTCGCGCCAGTCCTCAAATGGATATGGAGCCGTCATAGTGAGGAGATGGCGTAGAGTGATTTCTTTTTTACTATCAGAGATATTGAAATTATATTCGGGGAAAAAATCCAGTACCCTCTGATCAACACTTTCGATGTACCCGGAATCTATGGCAATACCGATGAGTGCTGATACTACGCTTTTCGTTACGGATGTCATGTGATATGTATCCTCAGGACCATAACCGTTGTAATATTTTTCAAATACAATGTATCCCCTTCTTATAACGACGATACCGTTTAAATTAACATATTCAGATTCTATGATACGGTCCAGTTCCATCAGCTTTTCAGGAATAATTCTGAGAGTAGCCGGGCTCGCAGAACGCCAATGCGCAGTTGGCCAGTAATCTCTTTTCATTATGAATACCTCCAGTGTATAAATTTTATGTTTTTTAAATAATTTATGCCATAAATCTTTTTTATCATCCTTTAAAAGACGAGTTCAGTATTAGATTGCGTGCATAAAATCGAAGAAATTTTTTGTTTTATATAAAAACATCATGCATAATGTTATTTTTTCCTCACGGGGAAATATACTTCGGTGATATTGTTCTCCGGGTCTGTTTGATAAGGATCCGTTATATATAATTCATATGTAAATCCCGCCAGCTCGTATCCTTCATTTTCAATCCATTCTTTCAGCTTTGCATACACAGAAGTCAATCCGGAATAAGGTCCCTTTAAAATGGATTTTGCACAGAGGCCCCCCGGTAGATTTCTCGTTCCCTTTACCGTTTCTTCTATTGGAATGGCGAATTCCGTATCGTTACCTGTGGGATCATATTCTGAACTGTGGTAGATAGTCATTGGGCCACCAAGAAAAGTGAGTTTTTCGGAGATGATTCTTTCATACAATTTGCTGAAATATTTTCCGTATCCTTCGGCGTAGTCATCACTGTTCATCATCCGGCGTATATAAATGATATTCATCGGTTCAATTTCAACGAGCTGCACTTCTATGCTGTCAAGGTAGGACATAATCGGTACGCCTTTCTTCAAATTTGATATATCATCGCTCATCTGTTTTGAAATATATTCAAACGAATTTATTTTTTCCTGTATTTCTCTTCTTTTATGAATTAGAACAGAATGGAGTTTTTCTTTTGAATGATCATCTTTCATTTCCAGAATTGCCTTAATTTCTTCTAAAGAAAAATGATAGGATTTCAAACGATTGATAAAAAGCATCTTTTTCAGCTGGTTGATGGAATAATACCTGTAGCCGTTTTCGTTATTGACTTCATCGGGTTTAATCAATCCTATTTCATCGTAATATCTGAGAGTTTTTGTAGAAACCTCACATACCTTTGAAAATTCTCCGATTGATAACAAAAAGCTCACCTCCATTTTTTTGCTGAAATCTTATTCTGCAAAAACTTTTTCAGTACTAATATACACCTTGCCCTAAGGTCAAAGTCAACCACGTAAAAATTCTCTTTTCCTGATGAATTTAAAATATTCAAGCAAGATACGGAGTAAAAATTCGAAATTATTGAAAGTGTTGGGATATTAACTGTTTCTTTTCAGATTGAAAAAGTGATATAAGAGATATGTATGAATTTTAAATTATCGAATTATTCTCCGTAAACCTATCTGAGAGGAGGGGATCTGAAAATGGGTTCATTGAATGAGTATATGTCCGAATATAAAAAACAGATTGAAAGAGGTTATATTAACAAAGCATATAAGGGATTGATGGAATTCATTATGAATCTGAGAACGCATTTTAAGAAAAAATACCAGGATTATTATGTGTCCGGAAATATTTATTACGGTTATATGGATATGACATACTTTTCATTTTCGCCACGTTCTCTGAGAGAAAACGGTTTGAAAATTGCGTTGGTTTTCGTTCACGAAAAGATCAGTTTTGAAGTCTGGCTGGCGGCCAGCAACAAAGCTATACAGACAAAATATTGGAAACTGTTCAGGGAAAAGTGGGGAAGTAAATATCGAATTCCATCTTCGACGAAGGGATACGATTCGATTGTTGAGTGTACGCTAATTGAAAACCCGGATTTTGATGATCTGAAAGGTTTAGAAGATAGGATAGAAAAGGGAACACTGAAATTCATAGATGATATTCAGAATTTTCTATCGGAAAATCAATAATAAAGAAGATTTTCCCTGTATCTTTTGAAAAACAATATAAAAATGGGTTTTTCAATTGAAGTTTATTTCAACTTCACGATCTTTTCGTTATTTACTCCCTCTGTGATTTTACTTTAAAAGCAGTTTATCAATGATATAGGCGAATCCTGATTCATCATTGCCCGGAGCAATGATGTCAGCATATTTTTTAACTTCTTCCGAACTGTTGTTCATTGCGATACCCAGTCCGGCCTTTTTAAACATCGGTATGTCGTTGTAATTATCACCAATAGCAACCATTTCTGAGATATTCAAACCGAGATAATCGCATAAAAATTCAGCGGCCAATCCTTTGTTTGTATTTTTGGGTAAGATATCCAGATATTCATTATCCGAAATGACGAATTCTGTTTCGAGATATTTCCTTTCATATTCCCTTTTCAATGAAGTAATTACATCATTATCTTCAATTATCAGACATTTATTCAGATTGCTTTTAGTGACGTAGTTTAAAAAATCCTCTTCGACAGTGAAATCTATGGAGGCATGTACGGAGTAGTTTATTGCTTTATTACAATTGAAAGGAACAAACAGTTTGTTTTTGTGATAAGCCTGTATATAAAAATTCCTTTTTAAAGATTCTTCGACTATTTTCGGTATTTCATTTTTATTCAGCGTACTGTTGTATATTATATTTGAATTTAACTCAATCATTCCGCCGTTAAAACTAATTATGGGATATTCCTTTGTAGTAAAAGTAGCTAAAAAATTCTTAATGGATTTTGGCATTCTTCCGCTTGCAAAAAATAATTTTATTCCTCTTTCGTTAATTTTATTTATAGCTTCGATGTTTTCAGATGTAATTTTTCCCTCTGTATTTAGAAGTGTTCCATCGATATCGGTTACAATAGAAGATATAAAAATTTTATTTCCCTCCTTATATTATCCCTTTAAACCTGAATTTGCAAAACTCTGTACAAAAAATTTCTGAAAAATTGCAAACGTTACCAGCAGCGGCAGAATTACTATTAAAGTGGCGGCCATGAGCAATCCCCATTCCGCACCACCTTCCGCCTGTTGTGCAAAGATCGTTAATCCAACGGTAACCGTTCTTGATCTTGATGTTTCAGTTACTAATAGAGGCCAGAGAAATTCATTCCAGTGATATGTGACGCTGATTACTGAAAAAGCTATCAGTGTGGGACGGGCAATCGGTATAAAAACGTGCCGCACCATTTGAAAAACATTACATCCATCTAGTTTTGCAGCATCTTCCAGGGATATGGGAATTTCCCTGAATGCTTGCCGTAACATAAAAGTACCCATGGCCGAAGCAAAGTAAGGTAACATGACCCCAATTTTTGTATCGAGTAATCCAAGATTGCTTATCGTTAAATAATTAGGGAAAATAGTACTTTGTGGGGTGATCATCAATTGAGTTAAAAACAGTATGAAGAAAAACTCTCTTCCCGGGAAATCTATTCTTGCAAAAGCAAATGCGGCCATTGTGATCATAATGAGTTGAATAAACAATAATCCAAATGATATTATTATTGTATTAATATAATATTCTGAGAAAGGTGCATAACTCCAGGCATTTGTGAAATTATTAAAGTTGAGTTTTTCCGGAAAAATATTGAATGGCTGAGAAAAAATTTCGCTCTTTGTTTTAAAAGACGTTGTCACCAACCATATTAAAGGTGTGATCATTATTATGGTTACGATAATCAGCAAAATATATATTATAAACTTACTGTATATTTTTTCTTTCATAAAATCACCTTTCATAATGAACAAAGTGTTGCAGTCCAAAATAATAAAAAACTGTGAATATTAATAGGATTCCAAATAATACAACCGATGCCGCGCTTGCAATACCTGTATCCCAGTATAAGAAACCGTTTTGATATATATAATATAATAAAACATTCGTGGTATTATATGGACCGCCTCGTGTCATGACATATATTTGATCAACGGATTGAAAAGAATTAATTATGGCTACCAGAGTAACAAAAAAAGTTGTTGGAGATAAAAGCGGAAGTGTTATATATCTGAATTTCTGAAAATTTTTAGCACCCTCAATGGTTGCCGCTTCATACAAAGATTCATCTATGGATTGAAGCCCTGCTAAAAAAAGCAGCATGTAATATCCGGTAAATTTCCATATTGCAACTATTATCATCGCTATGAGAGCATAGGGACTCGTATTTAACCAATCTATACTCGAAGGTAAGTTAAAAAAACTCAGTATTTTGTTTATCATTCCATAGGATGGATTGAATAAGAAAATCCAGACCATAGAAGCTGCTGCAATAGGTATCATTGTTGGATAAAACAGCGAAAATCTATATAGTGATCTAAATTCAAGTTTTTTATTTAATAACATCGCAAAAAACAGACCCAATAATAAAGCCGGGATTACACTCGCAACGGAGTATATTAAATTGTTTTTTATGACTGTTTGAAATAATTTGCTTCCAAACATATATGAAAAATTATCCAATCCCACGAATTTGGTGGTACCACCAGGCATTTGCTGATAAACGCTGAGACCTATCGATCTTATTATTGGATAATAAGTGAAAATGATCAAAAAGATTAAACTTGGCATAATCAATAAATAAGCCAGAATATATTTACGCTTTTGTTGAGTTAAACGCAACAACTTAAACCCTCCCGAATTTTTTTCAAAAAAATTGAGAAGTCACAAAGACTTCTCAATTCTCAGTTCACTGATAGAATCTGAGTACTCTTTCTGCTTCTTCCTGGGCCTGATTCAAAGCTTCTTCCGCACTGATATTTCCAGCAATTACCGCTTCCATTGCATCTGTCATTATTCTGGATATTTGTCTTGCATTGTGAGTTGCGGGGGGTTCACCAACAATGACATATTTCAGTTGTTCTTTAGCAACCAGTGCTCCGGGTACTTCGGCTATATAATCTATCATTTCGGGCAATTCAAAAGCTTCTTCTCTTATAGGAACGTAACCGGTTTTTATACTCCAAAAAGCGGTTTGTTCCGGTTCGGTCATCCATTTAATAAATTTCCAGGCCGCTTCCTTTCTTTCTTCCGGAATATCCGACATTATTACCAATTGTCCGCCTCCCGTAGGAACAGCTTTTCTCACATTTCCCGGTAAGAATGCTACTCCCCAATCGAAAGTGGCGCTGGTTCTGACAAAAGTCAGACTTCCTGTGGAATTGTACATCATAGCGGTGGTGCCCGCCACAAAATCTGAAGATGAATCCCCGAATAATCTCCTTGGAGGCATAACTTCTTCCTCTGCAAGAGATCTCAAAAATTCTAAGGCGCCGATAACTTCAGGTGAATTTAAGTATGTTTCGGTTCCTTCGGGATTATTTATCAGGCCACCATTCTGCATTGAGAATGCGGATAATAACCACTGATCGATTGGTATTTCCACTCCCCATCTTTTGATTTCCCCATCTTCTTTTATTACCAGTTTTTTTGCATATTCCATCAGTTCGTCCCAGGTTTCCGGGGGTGATTCGGGATCTATCCCTGCTTCAACGAACATATCTTTGTTATAGTAAAAAATGGGAGTACTCTTTTGGAATGGTAGAGCATAATAGGTACCCAATATGTTACAATCTTCTAAGAAGGCTTTGAAATAAGGCGCAAGAAATGTATCTCCACCTTCGGATTCGATAAACGGGTTTAGGTCGGATAATATTCCTTCGTCTACTGCTGTCCAAACGTCTGCAGCCGTTAATAGTGCGATATCAGCGGAATTGCCAGACTTGGCAGCAGTCAAAGCCCTTTGTAATGTTTCAGCATAACCACCGGAATATATTGGCTCAACAATTATGCCGGGATTGTTATCCGAAAAATCCTGGCATAGTTCCCCTATGTATTGAGCAAGAGGTCCCGCTACGCCTACCGGGAAATAGAATCTGAGCACAACATCGCTTGCTGCAAATGTAAATGACACCAAAACAATAATGCAAATAACTAATAATGCTTTTTTAAACATAAAAACTCCTCCCCTTTAACGTGACTTTCAAATTTCTGACAAAATGAAACAAATAAACTTTTTACAACACCTCCCTTTATTTTGTCCAAGTAAATTTACCTATTATTTTTTCAGGATTAAGGCTATAAAAAGTGGATTCAATGAAACTGTTTTTTTTAATGGTTATTTTTGTAAACATACCTGGAGCTGAACTTTTTTCTGGCCAGGCCTCGATAAATGATGGTACAGAAATGTAGGGAAATCTATTAACCGAAGTGTTTATCCAGTGAACATGGCCGTTGATAAAAGCGATTATATTCGGAAATTTATTAATGACATTTAAGATATTTGATTTGTTTTCCACAAAGGCAAAGGTCGGAAATTTTATAAAATGTGGATTTTCTGAAATACTCTGATCATCGATCGGGTGATGGCACAATAAAATTGTCGGAATAGAATCTTTTTTCAATTCAGTTTCAAGCCAGTTTAACTGTTTTTCTCCGATATGTCCTCCAACTCCTTCGATCACAGGATCCTGGGAGTTAAGAGTGATTAGTTTATAACCGTTTATTATTGTTGTGGAATTACAAATGTCGTTTCCGAGTAATTTTTGATTCTCTTCAACAGTAAGAAAGTGTAAATCGTGATTTCCCAGTATATGAATTTTTTTGCATTTAATTTTTTTGAATTTTTCCTTTACTGCAGAGGCACTTTCAAGATCAACTTCATGACTAAAGTTATTTACCCGGTCACCCAATTCTATGACGAAATCAGGTTGAAACTGTAAATTACATTTATTTATAAATTTATCCAATAAATTATGAGCTTCTTCACCTGGACGTGTACTGGTATTTGGACCCAAATGAATATCCGAAATCACGATAATTTCCAACTTGTTGTCGTTTTTTGATTTAGCGTTGTTTTCAGTTTTTAAATCTTTTTCCACCGTTTATCCCCTCATTATTTTGTTAAGATTTTTGGAATGATTTCAATGAAAATTTTTCATAAATCCCTGAATGGCTATTGCTATTCCTCCATGCAGTCCGGATTTATCATCATAAAAACTTTTTCTTATATTTATTAAACCAAGGGATTCTTCAATACTGTTTTTCTTAACCTCTTTTTTTATTATTGGTTCTACTATATGCCAGGCTTTTGTAATTGTTCCCCCTATAATGATGAATCCCGGAGCAATGAAATTTACTGTATTACATATACCCACACTGATCTTTATTGCGGCGTCTTCCAGGATTTCTCTCGCAATGCGATCACCTGATAATGACTTTTCCATAATTTTTTCAGAAGTTTTTCTTATATTTTTATCTATAAGGAATTTCTCTCCGGTTTTTTCCGAATAAACTTTTACGAATACTTTATCTGATACATACATTTCTAAACATCCTTTTCTGCCACAGTAACACTTTTTCCCACTGAAATTTATGGAAGTGTGCCCGATTTCGCCTATACTGTTATTGTTGCTTTTCATTAAATGTCCATTTACCATAAGAGCACCACCGATTCCTTCAATGACATTCATGAAAAACACTGTGGCATTCTCGGGAAAAACATCGTAATGGAACCACGTTTCCGCAACCAGAGAAGAAGAAGTTCTATTATCAATGTAAATTGGTAAATTCAATTTTCTCAGATATTTTTTTACATTTACAACCGGCCAATTCATATGGCCCAGGCATCTTAAAATACCTTTTTTGCTATCAATTACCCCCGACATACTTATTCCCAATGAATTAATTTTGTTATCCAGCTTATTTTTGCTTATTATGTTGAGTATGGCCTTTTCAAGTTTTTCAAAGTATTCTTCCGGAGATAAAATTCCTTCCCAGTCATAAGAATCCTGATATAAAATGTTTCCAAGAATATCGGATACGGCAATACTCACTATGTCCCAGTGTGCATCAACTCCAATAAAAAAATTTTTTTTGTTGTCAAGGGTGAGTAGAATAGGTTTTCTTCCTCCCCTGCCCTTTTTAGATTCGCCTATAGAAGATTCTTTTATATAACCCGAATCTATCATTTCTTTAGTTAAACAGGAAACCGTACCCCGTGTTAGACCTGTTTTTTTTGCCAGACTCGCTCTGGAAATTGGCCCTTCTCTTCTGATTATTTCGAAAATTGTGTATTCGTTTTTCGATTTTATCTCACTCATTGGATTCATAATTATCAATCCTTTTATTTAGTTTGTTCATCGTCCAAACATATTATATATCTTTTTGTTTCTGTAATCAAACTAAAAATAACAAAAAATAATTAAAATCAAAGGAATAAATATTATTATGCTTAAAATGATATATTTTTCATATTATTATTTCCAATAGCTTTGATTTTCTTAAAATTGTAGAAAGTATTGGTGATTATTTTGCGACAAATAATGGATTTTATATGTTAGAAAAACAATAGATAATGATGTTTAAAATTTTCAGTTCCTGCATATTATCTGATTATTTTGAACCAATTATACAGTTGATTTTATGAAACAATGAGAGATGTATGATTGTGAATTAAAAAAATTAAAAGATTTCATCGGTTCAGTTTCGCTAATAGTTATATTTTCCGTTCAATATATTATCCATCAAAATGGCCATTTCCCCGGGAGATTCTCTCATTTCATTTTTAATCCAGCTCATTATAAGTTGGGTACATCCTCTGGAAATAAATGAATAAATGTACTTAATCTGGAATTCGGATAATTCTTTATATTTATATTGAAGAAGGTGGCTGGAATATGGATATATTTTTTCAAATAAATGATTTAAACAGTTTACAGACTGTGGATTTACAAGAATCAATTTATATCTCAAAGAATTCTGCTTTAAATTTTCAAAAATATTCTCAAAAAACTCCGTTCTATGTTCTTGTGTGAGTATATCTAAACTTATATAATTCATTATATCTTCGACAATTTCTTTTTCAATTTTATTTACAAGATCATAAATATTATGATAGTGATCGTAAAAGGTGCTTCGATTAATATCCGCAATTTCGCATAATTCTTTGATAGTGATTTTATCTATTTTTTTAGATTCCAGTAATTTTAATAAACTTTCCCGGATCACTTTTTGAGTATATTTTACTTTTCTGTTTTTTTTCATTATCTATTTTTCCTCATTTTCATTAAAAATCAATAACAAATCAACAACTATATAAAATATATCGATTTCCGGACATTTTTGTGATGATTGTTTGTTGACTGGCTTTTCAATCTTAATTATACTCAACATGTGATTAAAAAACAACACTTGTTGTTTAATATAAGGAATAGAAGATGGACAGACAAAAAACAATTTTTTTAACGGGAGCAACCGGAACTATGGGGCAAGAAACTCTGAAGGAGCTTCTGAAAAGAAGTGATCGTTTCAGAGTTATTGTGTTGGCATTGGGCACAAAGAGTGACAGAAAAATACTGTCCGAATATGAGGAAAATAAAAATTTAAAAATTGTCTGGGGAGATCTGAAGAATAGTCAAATTGTTGAAGCCTGTGTAAAGGATGCCGATTATATATTACATGTTGGGGCCCTGGTCTCTCCTATGGCCGATGAAAATCCTCATGAATGCATGAGAGTTAACTACGGCTCAACTGTGAATATTATAAATTCTATAAAGAAGCAGACTAACATGGATAAGATAGCTTTAGTATATATCGGGAGCGTCGCTGAAGCCGGATGTAGAATGGCACCGGTTCACTGGGGAAGATGTGGCGACCCGATAAAAGTATCGATGTTTGATTACTATGGAGTGTCTAAGGTAGCGTCAGAAAGAGCGGTTATAGAATCGGGGTTAAAAAAATGGGTTTGTTTAAGGCAGACCGGTATGTTACCCATAAATAAAAAAGGAATGCGCGATCCTATTATTTTTCACCAGAATCTTAACAATGTTATGGAATGGATTACTGCGGAGGAATCTGGAAGACTTCTTGCAAATGTTTGTGAAGACTGGATTCCGGAAAGTTTTTGGGGAAAAATTTATAATGTCGGAGGCGGCAAGCGCTGGCGTTTCACAAATATTGAGCTCATGCAAAAGGTTATGAGTGGTATGGAAGTTGATATAAAGAAAATATTTGATCCCAGGGATTTTGCCCTATTCAATTTTCATGGGCAGTGGTACACTGATTCTGATAAATTGAACGATATAACGAAATTTAGATTTATCGATCCCGATTATTATTTTGAAAAAGCCAATAAAAAATTCAAAGCAATTAAAGCTATTCCGTTATTAAATTTACTGCTATCTAATGAAAAAGTGTTTTCTAAGATTTTTGATTCGGTGAAGAAGAAAAAAAGGGGCCCTGTGTGGATGATAAAAAAAAGGGAAGAAGACTGGATCAGAGCTTTTTTCGGGACGATAAACAAGAAAAATAATATAAAGAGTTGGGAAGAGGGTTATAAAATTCACAGACCGAGCGATGTTCAGAGTTATCTTGACCACGGTTATGATGAAACAAAGCCGGTCGATGAATTAACCTCAGAAGATATGAAGCAAGCGGCTGTTTTTAGGGGAGGGGAATGCCTATCGGAAAGAATAATAAAAGGGGATATGTATACTCCCGTAAAATGGAAGTGTCATTATGATCATGAATTTATGGCCACTCCATATTTAATTTTAAAGGCGGGGCACTGGTGTCCGAAATGTGAAAGAGAAGCCTGGAATCATGCTGAGATAGCAAAACACAATCCCTTCTTTGCACAGGTATGGAACCCTATCCATGGCAGCGAAGATTCTGTTTATATAAAGAAAATCGTAAACGAGGAAATATCGACTTGTGATCGGCGATATTATTATCTGTATGACAATAAAAAAATTAATATAGACTCAATAATTTTATGAAAATAGCCATTTTTTAAATAAAATCAAGAATACAAAGACCGGATATAAATTCATCCGGCCTTTGCTACCTTTCAATCAAAGAGAGAATTGTTTATCTTTCGAA
>JASGMR010000067.1 GCA_030156385.1 Kosmotogales bacterium | reverse complement strand
TATTTGAAAATTCCGGGATTTAAAATAAATCCGTCCGCTTTCGAATCGGATAATTTTGAAACAAGCTCAATAGGTTTTTCTAATCCTTTCATTGCACCAAATATCTGTGGATGATCCAAAGCTACCAAAAATAATTTGTCTTCGTTTTCAAAAAGTCTTGCAACATTTTTTTTCAAACCTGTCATAATATTCCTCCATTTATATGCACATATGTGCATTACATAAGTGTATAATAAATTATACCATTTTTTTACCCAAAAACAAGTTATTGGTATATTTTTTTTATAAAATTTTATTTATATAATTATTTTATGAAAAATAATACACAGATTGTGTTCATAAAATCAAACTTCTATTCAGTAATTAAAAACATATAAAAAAATTATTGAATGAATATATCACATGGGTAGCTCGATAAAAAAGAGGAATAAGATGATAAATGAGATTTCCGGATGTGAAGAAATATAGGTGGGGTTACTCATGAAATTTGATAAAATTAAAATATAATGAAGTGAGTGATTTATTGGAGGTGAGAATATGAAAAAAATAATAGCACTTGTAGAGGATCAATTCGATGATTTGGAATTCTGGTATCCCGTATTGAGACTGAAAGAAGAGAATTTTGAAGTACATATAACCGCCGAGAAAGAGAATCAGAGATATGTGGGTAAATACGGAGTTCCAGTGGTTTCGGAATATAGTTTTGATAAGATTGATTTTGATGAATATTCGGGAATTCTTATACCGGGAGGATGGGCCCCGGATAAACTCAGACGGTATGAAAATGTTTTAAAGATCGTTAAAGGATTGTACGAACAAAATAAAATTATCGGCCAAATTTGCCATGGACCGTGGGTATCGATTTCTGCCGGAATATTGAACGGAAAGAAAGTCACCAGTACTCCCGGTATTAAAGATGATATAAAAAACGCCGGTGGTGAATGGTTTGATAAGCCCTTTGTACTGGATGGGAATATTGTTTCCGGAAGGAGACCGATGGATTTGCCATTTTACATGAGAGAATATATTAAAAAATTGAAGAGTATATAAAAGAAAAGGGACACGCAAGTGTCCCTTTTATAAAATTTCAAATGATTTCTTTATTTTTTGTGATATTTCTTCATCGGTGAGAGGAAGTCTTGCAACTCCGGACCTGACAGCAGCCTTTGCAACTTCGAATGCTATGTTATAACCAACATCTCTGTCAAAGGGCGCGGGAATTATTTTATCTACAGTTAATTCGCTTTCAGGAACCATTCTTGCAAGGGCATCCACGGCGGCAAGTTTCATTTCGTCGTTGATGTCTGAAGCTCTGACATCCAGAGCACCTCTGAAAAGCCCGGGGAAGACCAGAACATTGTTGATCTGATTCGGAAAATCCGATCTTCCGGTGGCGACAATTTTTGCACCGGCCTTTTTGGCATCTTCCGGATATATTTCAGGAACGGGATTTGCTGCGGCGAATATGATGGGATCTTTGTTCATCTTTTTAACCATATCTTTTGTAAGAAGACCGCCGACAGATGTACCAATAAAAACATCTGCATTGACCAGTGCTTCTCCCAACCCTCCGGACAGATTTTCAGGATTGGTGCTTTCGGAAATTTCTTTATGAAAATCATTCAATAGAGTTTTTGGATCGTTTTTGTTGATTATCCCGTTTTTATCAACAGCAACTATATTTTTTATTCCTGCGGCCTGCAGCATCTTTATTGTAGCTCCGCCCGCCGCTCCTATACCTATTGAAACCACTTTAAGATCGTCCAGATTTTTATTCGTGAATTTCAGAGCATTTTTCAATGCAGCTAAAATAATTATCGCCGCTCCATGTTGATCGTCGTGAAAAACTGGAATATTGAGTTTTTCTTTCAGCGTCTTTTCAATGTAAAAACATTTCGGTGCGCAGATATCTTCTAAATTTATTCCTCCGAACGTCGGTTCAATCATTTCTACAAAATTTATTATTTCTTCGGGATCCTGATTATTAATACAGAGAGGAAAGGCATCTACATTTCCGAATTCCTTGAAAAGAACGGCTTTTCCTTCCATGACGGGAAGCCCGGCTTCGGGTCCAATGTTTCCAAGACCCAGGACCGCCGATCCATCCGAAACTATAGCCACATAATTCCATTTGTTTGTCAGATCATAAACTCTGTCTTTATTCTTTTTTATTTCCTTACAAACATCGGCAACTCCGGGAGTGTATGCCAGAGAAAGATCCTCTTTATTCTGTATTCTCACCCGGCTTTTTACTGTCAATTTTCCTCTGTTTTCTTCGTGTAATTTTATAGATTCATTCATTATATTTTCCTTTTCTACTTTCTCGCCAGTAATTTTTCCGCTTTTTTTACTATATCTTCAGCGGTAAGTTCGAATCTTTTCATGAGATAATCAACTTGGCCGACTTCACCAAACAAATCCTGTATTCCTATCATCTCTAAAGGAACGGGATAATTTTTTACTAAGACTTCGGATACCGCTGAAGCCAGTCCGTTATGAACATTGTGATTCTCTGCGGTCAGTATAGCTCCGGTTTTTTTGGCTGACTCTATGATTATTTCAGCATCGACGGGTTTTAATGTGAAAAGGTCCACGATTCTTGCCGAAATATTTTTTCCCTCAAGTATTGCAGAAGCCTTTATAGCTTCTTCCACCATTATTCCGGAGGCGATTATGGTCAGATCTGTTCCGTCTTTTACCAGAACACCTTTTCCAATTTCAAATTCTGAGCCTTTTTCATAAATTTCTGCCGCATCTTTTCGTTGCAGTCTTATATACATAGGGCCGTAATCTTGGAGAATCTGATCGATTAAGTAATCCAGCATTACAGGGTCCGTCGGTTCTATGATTTTCATAGTTGGAATACCTCTCATCATGCCGACATCTTCAAGAGGCATATGAGTACCACCGTTATATGCTGCCAGTACACCTGGGTCAGTTCCGACAATTTTTACATTCAATTTGTTGTAAGAAACGGCTAAGTAAATCTGGTCGAGTGCTCTTCGCGCATTGAAACATGAGAATGTGTGAGTGAACGGGATTTTACCGGTAGCGGATAATCCTGCTGCCATACCTATCATATTCGCTTCCTGAATTCCTACATCGATTCCTCTGTCCGGAAAAGCTTTTTTGAATTTTATCGTTCCGTTTGAATTCATTAAATCGGCATCGAGTACAACTATCCTTTTATCTTCTTTTGCCCTTTCTATAAGATTGTCGATGTAAACATCTTTCATTAATACTTTTGATTTATTATGAGTTTTAGATATTTTTACTGTCATCATTCATCACCTTCTTTCAATAAAACTTCGATCGCTTCATCCATCTGTTCTTTTTTGAATTTCATATGATGATTCAACTCGACTCCTTCAGCAAAACTGCATCCTTTACCTTTAATTGTATCCAAAACTATTGCGGAGCTTTTATCGGAGCTCTGGGCCCTTTTAATCGCCTCGTAAATCTGTTCTACGTTGTGGCCATCAACTTCCTGGGAGAACCATCCGAAATCTTCGATCTTTGTTCTGATATCACCAATCGAATTGATATCATCGGTATAACCGTCGAGCTGCTGTTTGTTATTATCAACAAAAACAATCAGATTTTTCATGGGATGATTTCCGGCATATAAGAACGCTTCCCACACCTGTCCTTCCTGACATTCTCCGTCACCCAGAATCGCATATACAAAATTATCTCTTTTATCCAGTGCATTGCCCATGGCAATTCCGAGTGCCATTGATATACCCTGGCCCAGAGAACCGGTCGACATATCTATACCTGGGGTATGATTTCTGTCACAGTGACTCGGCAAATCGGTTCCGCCCTTGTTTAAAGTTTTTAATAATTCTTTATCGAAAAAACCTTTTAAAGCGAGTGTGGCATAAACGGCAGGCCCTGAATGACCCTTCGAAACTACCAGCCAATCTCTGTCTTCCATTTTTGGATTTTTTGGGTCGACATTCATGACTTCTCCGTATAAAACTGCCAGAAGTTCAACTATCGACATAGAACCACCTATGTGTCCAAATCCCAAGTTACCCAGTTCTTTCATGGTTTCAAGTCTGATTGACTTTGCAAATTTTTTTATTTCTTTCTTCTTTTCTTCAGTAAGCATATAATCACCTCTTCTATTATCTAATTCATTATCTATTATAACTAGGATTGTTGTAACAATCAAATAACTATACTATGTTCGCCTAGAAACTTGAATTTAAAACTTTTCAGGATTTGCCGAATTTTTAAATTTAAAAATTCAAACCCGTTTCAAAGGCCTTCAAATTGATGTCTATATATTTCTCCTTGATATTATTTTTCAGGATATCGTCCCAGTTTGCTTTTTTCAGATTCAAAAATTTTGCCAGTTTTCCCAGAAGAATAATATTCTGAACTCTTATATTACCGATTTTTTTAGCTTCCTCCGAAGCGTTTATCACCACGGTATTCACTTTATTTTTCAATTCATCGATTATCCCATCGGGGTATTTACTGGCACCTCTGGAAATCGGAGCGGAGTGTATTCTGTGAGGATTTACAATCAAAACTCCTTCGGGGTTCAGAAATTCAATATACCTCATCGCTTCCATTTCTTCGAAAGCAACCAGTATGTCGGCTTTACCTTTTCCAATTATGGGAGAAAAAACTTTTTCACCGTATCTCACCTGTGTTGTAACACTTCCTCCCCTTTGAGCCATCCCGTGAACTTCAGACATTTTCACGTCGAATCCTTCATTTATCAATGCTTTTGCAAGGATTTTACTTGTCAGTATTATCCCCTGCCCGCCAACACCTACGAGAAGAATGCTCCTGGTCATAGTTGATCACCTTCTCTTTCTATTGCGTCAAAGGGACAGATTTGAGCGCAAACAGAACAGCCGACACAAGTATCTTCGTCTATGATGGATCCGATGTTTTCATCGAATGAAATGGACGGACACCCGGCCTTTAAACACATTTTGCATTTTCTACATTTTTCCCTGTTGACTTTGAAAATTCCCGGAATTTTTTTGAAATTTTCTTTTTCTTCTTCTTTGAGTTTTTTGAGGGCGCATGGCCACTTCGTGATAATTACATATGGTTCATCACTCTCTATAGCTCTGTCCAGGGCTTCATTTACCTGCTTTAAATTATTCGGATTGATAGTTTCCACATTTTTAACTCCGAGTGCTTTAACGAGATTTTCAATATTTACTTCGGGTGTTTCTGTACCTTTTAGCGTGTATCCTGTTCCGGGGTTTTCCTGATGGCCAGTCATCGCGGTTATCCTGTTGTCAAGTATTATTACGGCAGCGTTTCCCCTGTTGTATGTAATATCCAGTAAACTTGTAATACCGGAATGAAAAAAAGTTGAATCACCTATTACCCCGATCGCTTTAATTTTCTGATTGCTTTTTTCAAATGCTTTTGAAAATCCGTGTGCAGCGCTTATGCTCGCTCCCATACATATAATTGTGTCCATTGCGTTGAGCGGTTCGGTGCTTCCAAGAGTGTAACAACCTATATCACCGCTTATCGCCACATTTTTCCTTTTGCTCAATTCGTAAAAAATCCCTCTGTGTGGACATCCCGAACAGAGTGTCGGAGGTCTGCTGACGATTTTTTCTTCGTTTATTTTTATAAATTCGTTTTTGATATTCAACAATTTTTCTTCGACTATATCGGGATTCAGTTCACCTTCAACGGGGATTTTTTCTTTTCCTGTGACATCGAGACCCAACATTCTGCAATAATTTTCAATTATAGGTTCATTTTCTTCAACGACATAGATCTTTTTCATTTTTTTCGAAAAATTCAGAATAGTGTCCCTTGGTAATGGAAAGGTAAACCCGATTTTTAAATACGAAGCATCGTTTCCAAAAACTTCTTTGGAATACTGATATGAAATGCCGGATGTTATTATACCTATTTCACCGGAATTCAATTCTATTTTATTCAATGAACATGAGTTGTTGTATTCCTCTATCTCTTTCAATTTCTTTTCAAGCTGTGAATGATGAATTCTGTTGTTTGCAGGCGTGGATACGAATGCGGAAATATTTCTTTTATATTTTTTGAAAGACGGTTCTTTTCTCTCACCCAGTGTAACCATTCCTTTGCTGTGACAGACCCTTGTCGTCATTCTGAAAAGTACAGGAATCTTGAATTTTTCACTGATTTCATATGCCTTTATCAGAAAATCTTTCGCTTCCTGACTATCCGAAGGTTCTATCATTGGAATTTTCGCATGTCTGGCGTAGTACCTGTTATCCTGTTCATTCTGTGAACTGTGAAGTCCCGGGTCATCGGCGGTCACGATGACGCACCCTCCCTCAGTGCCTATATAAGCAAAGGTAAACATGGGATCGGCAGCCACGTTCAGTCCGACATGTTTCATCGCACAGATCGATCTTGCCCCGGCAATCGAGGTACCCGCAACCATTTCCAGCGATACTTTTTCATTCGGTGCCCATTCCGAATAAATTTCTTTGTATTGTGCTATATTTTCTAGTATTTCGGTACTGGGCGTTCCCGGATAGGCGGAAGCAACAGTTACCCCGGCCTCATATGCTCCCCTTGCAACCGCTTCGTTTCCGCTTAAAAGTTCTGTTTTCATTTAATCACCCCTTGCGATCCATTTTGATTCGATTTTTGTCAGTAAATCTCCCCTTTTGTTGTATATCATTTGATTCACTGTATCTTTCAAAATTTTTGTTTTAACCACAACATCGTCCCCGAGTACGACTTCTTTTCTATAAAGAATGTCTATTTCTTCCATTCTGTTTTTTTCCAAAAAATCAAAATCTATCGAATTGATTGCCCATCTCAGATATACCGAATTATTGGCGTGTCTGTAATAGTCTATGTCGAGAAAACCCACCGAAAATTCTTTTTGGGAATCATAATTATCATGTATCTTTATTTCTTTGAAAAATAAACTTTTATCACCACCGGGCCTCGGATATAAATCCGCAATTTCTTCTGTAATCCTGGTCGGTCTTCTTCTTTTTAAATCCATCAAAATCACTTGCGCGTTGATATCTGCGATGATCTTATCGTTATATATTTTCTGGAATTTTCTGTAAGCATAAAACCCCTTGTGAGAATAGGGCCAGGTGCTTAAAATAAATTTAGAAGGATAAGTGATTTCATCATTGAATTTTATTCTCCACCTCAGCAGAATCCATGCAACATTATATTTAGTTAATATTTCATGCTGTTTGGGATATTCACTTATATTTTCTTCTGTTAAGAGATCACCGACGTATCTGATTAAAGAAGGAAGAGTTTGGTAACCGAATTGATCTGTGTCCTGAAAATTTAATCTGTATTCTCTTACTGTTAACCTCTTGTTTATAGTATTTCCACCTCCTTTTTTAGTTTATCACATAAAAAATGATATTATTTAAATATATCGGACAAAAAATGATTATGGAGGTATTTAAATGTTGAAGGAAAAGATTCGGGATTTTTATTCATTGGGATACTTGAATTGTGCGGAATCGATGCTTTATGGTGCGAACGATTATTATGATTTGAAACTTGATAAAAAAGCTTTTAAGCTCATGTCACCCTTTGGCGGAGGAATGCAGATTGAGAGTGTTTGTGGTGCGATAACAGGTGCTCTGTCGGTTATCGGTGTCATTTTTACCGAAAAATATCAGCACGAGGGGGAATTAGTAAAAACCGTTACTACAGATTTTATGTCAAAAATAAAGAAGGTATTTGGAAGTTATGATTGCAGCAATATAAAAAAGGACTGGAGAGATGAAGAAAAAGGCTGTATAGAAGTAGTGAGTAAGGTCGGCGAAATTCTTGAGGAGACAATAAATAAATATAGGGAATAGATTTTGGGGGGTAATCATGAGAAAGTTTTTGATAATAATCGCTTTTATATTAATTTGTTCTTATTTTTTTGCTTCGGATCTTTATGACCCGATAAAAAGAACGATTGAAATAACCGGAAATTTCGGTGAGTACAGATCGATTTCAAAGAATCTGGCCGTGCCGGAGCATTTCAATCTCGGTATAGGTATATCAACGGGAGGAATCACAGGAGTCAACGTTTATTCACCGGGTAAAGGTTATGTGGAATCCATTTCCGTGAACGATTCCCTGTATGGCCATACCGTTACTATCGTTTTGCCTAATCAGAAAAACGTGATTACGAATGAAATGGGAATAAAGGTTATGTTTGCACATATTGAGAGTGCAGGTTCTTCCGAATCTTCCGATACGAGAAAACTCGATAAAATTTTCGATATGTTGCTTTCGGGCAGTCCCACAAGATATAAAAAAATGATATTCAATCCGAATGAAATTGAAGTGTTTGATGGACAGATTGTTGCTCAATCAGGAGACAGCGGTAATGTTCCGCCTTATCTTCATATAGAGATCATGGATAACGATGAATCAGTTTATATCAATCCGGATATTTATTATGATTTTGGGGATCCGGAAACGTCGATAATTGTTGATAAAATAAAAATTGGTTCCAGCGTATATGATTTAAATCCCGGTGAAAGACCCAATCTTGAGATTAAATCCGGACAGAATATTGATCTTCATGCCGCAGTAAAACTCAGATATAATATAAGCCCCAAAAAAATTCAATTGTTTCTCGAAAATAATCTGACTTATGAAATAGATTTTGAAGTGATCGATGAAGAAGATTCTTTTGATCCCGGCGAAGTGTATTATGACTCCACGAATTCGGATTATTGGTTCGCTTTGAACTCTAACGATTTATGCAGTGTGATCACTGTTAATGACTGGGATAATGTGGATACCGGTTTTTCTCATGAGGCGAAAGTCATCGTTACAGATAATTGGGGGAGAACTGCATCCAGGAGTTTCATTTTGGATTACAAATAAAATCGGGAGAGATGAAATATGTTGGAAAGATATTCGCTATCACCCATGAAAGAAATATGGGGAGAGGAAGAGAAGTACAACAGATGGTTAACGGTCGAAATTGCCGTAATAAAAGCATTTGAAGATAAAGCAATTGCCCCCAGAGGAATCTGGAAAAAAATTCTGAAAAAGGTCAGTATAAACATCGATGATATATCGAAGATAGAAAAAAAGGTGGACCACGATGTAATAGCATTCATCAAGAGTATAACTAAGAATCTGAATGATGAGGAAGAGAGATTTTTTCATATGGGACTGACCTCTTCAGATATAGTTGATACTGCACAGGCTATGGCATTGAAAAGCAGTGGTGAACTTCTTTTATTGTCTCTGGATGATTATCTTGCTTCACTTAAAAAAATGGCTATAAAAAATAAGAACATTATTACAGTGGGAAGAACACACGGAGTGCACGCCGAACCCACTTCCCTGGGTCTTAAATTTTTGAATTATTATTCGGAGATGCTTAGAAACAAAGATAGATTGAAGAGGGCAATTGAAAATATTTCAGTTGGAAAGTTCAGTGGAGCCGTTGGCAACTATGCGAATATTGATCCAAAAGTGGAAGAATTGGCTTTGAAAAAATTGGGTCTCAAACCTTCCAAAATAACAACGCAGGTTATACAGAGAGATGTTCACTCTGAATATGTTTTTGTACTGGCCTTGATAGGAGCATCTATAGAAAGAGTTGCTACCGAAGTCAGACATTTGCAAAGGACAGAAGTCCTGGAGATGCAGGAGCCTTTCAAAGTAAATCAAAGGGGTTCTTCTGCTATGCCGCATAAAAAAAATCCCATTTTATGTGAAAGACTTTGTGGAATGTCCAGATTGTTGAGAGGTTACGTGAGCACTTCGATTGAGAATATAAATTTATGGCATGAAAGGGATATTTCTCATTCTTCAAATGAGAGGGTTATTTTGCCCGATTCAAATTTGATATGTTTTTATATGTTAAAAAAAGTGAAATACCTGGTTGATAATCTGATTATAAATTATGAGAATATTAATGAGAATTTTAATGATTCTTACAATCTGATTTATTCTCAGAAAATTATGCTCAAATTAATAGAAAAGGGTTTAACCAGAGAAAAAAGCTATAAAACAGTTCAGAATATTGCAATGGATTCCTGGAATAATAAAACCGATTTCAAAAAGTTGATTAAAGAGGATGAGGAAGTTTCAGGGTTATTGACTGAAGAAGAGTTCAAAGAAATTTTTAATCCCGAAGCATTTTTGGAAAATATCAATGAGATATACAAAAGATTTTCAATAAAAGATGGAGGAAAAAGATGAATAGGATGGCAATAGTAGGCTCCTTATGGGGAGATGAAGGGAAGGGAAAGGTAGTAAATTATTTTTCTGACAAATATGAATGGGTTGTGAGATTTTCGGGCGGTTCCAATGCAGGCCACACCATTTATTATAATGAAAAAAAGTACGTTAATCATCTTCTCCCGTGCATTAAACCGAACAATGATTCCAAATCCTTTCTTGGAGCCGGTATGGTTATAGATCTTGAGCAGTTGGTAAGTGAATTGGAAGATTATGAAAAAGAGTTCAAAGGTTATGGTTCCAGGGTATATATCGATCCCGAGGCATTTTTAGTCCTGCCCTGGCATAAAGAAGAAGATGGATTTTTGGAAGACATGAGGAGAGAACCAATTGGAACAACAAAGAGGGGAATTGGCCCTGCATATACCGATAAATCTTCCAGAGAAGGTATAAAGCTGTACCATCTTTTTGATAAAGAAACACTGAAAGAAAGATTGCTGGACAATTATCATCTGAAAAAAAATAAATATAATGAAAAATTTTCTTTATCTGCGGATGAAATGCTTTATTATTTACTCAATCTCAAGGATAAATTATTGAATTTAAAGGTTAACTTTACGAGTGCAATAGACATGGTTTCGATATTCAGAAACACTTCCGTATTATTCGAGGGAGCCCAGGGTGTTCTCCTTGATCTTGATTTTGGAACTTATCCCTTTGTAACCTCCGGGTCGTGTATGGCACATGGAGTTTCTTCGGTCGGTTTTTCCACATTTGAACTGGATAACGTGATGGCTGTTTTAAAGGCATATACTACCAGAGTCGGAGCGGGTCCATTTCCAACGGAAGAAGAAGGGGAACTGGCGGAAAAGATAAGACAGAAGGGGAATGAGTTTGGTGCGACTACCGGTAGACCGAGAAGAGTTGGATGGATGGATTTGCCGGCGCTTCGATATGCAAAAATCAGGTCGGGGTACACAGATTTTGTAATGACGAAGGCGGATGTTTTGAACGGATTTGAAAAGATCAAAGTATGTACGGCTTACAAATGCGGAGATGAAATTATCGAAGTTCCTTCAACTTCTTTCGACTTTTTCAGAGCGGAACCGATTTATGAGGAATTACCCGGATGGGAGGACACGCACAGTATAAATTTCCTGAAATATATCACTTACATCGAGGAAAAAATAGGCATTCCGATTGATTATATTTCCTATGGACCAAAAACGTATGAAATGGAAAGTAAGTCAGATATGATAATGAATCTGAAATAATTATTTTTTTTCTTTTAAAATGGCAGAAAAGTCATCGATAGCTTTTTTGCCGGACAAGGATATTTCGTATAAACCCCGATCTATTCTGTTGAACCATCTGTAATAATTTTTGTATAAAATGTTTTGAGTTTTTGATGGGGCTCCCCTCTTTATCAATTCAGCAGGGGAGCTCTTTCCATATTCATTCAGAAGCTTTGCCACGAGGAGACATTTCTCTCTATACGCTGTGATGATTTTTTTCTTTGATATACCCGCTCTGTTGTAATTACCCGTTCTGCCGTCGAATTCTTTTATCAACAGCTCTCTCTTTTTACCTTTTTTATTATTCTCTTTTATCTTTGGAGTAGAAACGATTTCCACTATTCTGTCTTTACTCAGCATATAAATTATTATCAAGCCGATATTCAATTCTTTAAGCAGTTTCAGTTTATTTTTAAAGTTCCTCGATCCAATACCATATTTTGGAGCAGGAATACATATGAATACACCATCAACCATCTTTTTTCTTTCAACAGCCTGACAAAGCAGATCGACGGAGAGGGTTTTTTTCAGTTCAATACAATAATATTTTTCATCCCTTTGAGCTACCATGTCACAATTTTTTATTTCACACCTGATCAAAAACCCTTTTTTGATCAGAAAGTCTTCTAAAGGTTTGGAAAGTTCCTCTTCAAAGTTTATCTTTTTCACGGCAGAATAATCCGGGATTATCAAAAATACTGAAAAGCCCTCCGGTGTGAATGAATAGCACATTCTCACCTGCAAATTCATTTTTGGAAATTTCGAGCATTCCTCTGAAGG
>JASGMR010000066.1 GCA_030156385.1 Kosmotogales bacterium | reverse complement strand
CAGGAAGAAGTTAAAAACAGCTTGGAGAATAGAAAAAACTGAAAAGCTCAAGAGCAAAAAAGCTGAAAGACAGTGTCTAGTGTTTTGTATTTGGTGCCTAGTGAAAAAAATCTAATCCTTATACAACTGCTTCCCAAAAACAGTGCATAGCGTTGAGAATTTGGTGCTTGGTGAAACTTACTGATTTCTTTTCTTTATGCCTTTCCATGCACTGTTCCTCCGCTCTGCACCCTATACCCTTGACCCTCTCTTTCCCACTGCTTCTCAATTGTTGGCCAATTGTTCAACCATTGCTCAACCATTGTTCTACGATCACTTCTCAATTGTTTTCCAATTGCTTCCCTATTGCTTCTCCATCGTTAGCCAATTGTTCTACGATCGCTTCTCAATTGCTTTCCCATTGTTATCCAATTGCTCAGCCATTGCTAGACCATTGTTCTGCAATTGTTTATCTTCTTTTCGCTGTTATCTGATTCTCTTCTTTCTGTTATCTTATTCCTATTGTTCAAACAGGATAATCACACGATTATTTTATATATGTTCTTGTTATTTTCATATTTATATTCAAGATCCCTGGCGATCTTTTTTATTATATATAAACCCATACCGCCCTTTTCAAGATTTTCAAATTCTCCCAGCTTCTCTTTATAATTTATAGGATCAAATTTTGGAGAACTGTCCATGATGATTATTTCAACAGTATCATCTTTCAGGTTATCCAACTGAACCTCTATAATCCCGGACTTGCAACACCGGTATCCATGCCTGATAATATTAGAGCAGATTTCATTAAAAATTAATTCCAATTCAAAGGCCTTTTGATCATTTATTTTTTTACGATAAATATTTCTAATCTCAGTCCCGATCCTTTCAATTTCTTCAAAGGTAGAATTGCATTTCATTTTTAATTTCATAGATAACCTTAACTGTTGATATCAATGAAGGAATCCAGTTTGAGCATCTTTAAAATCTTTAAAATATTATCCGAACAATTGATTATTTTCAAATTCACTTTTCTCTTATCCAAATCCCTTTTCAACCAGATAATAGATGCGATTCCCATGCTATCAATGAATTCGACATTTCTAAGATCCAGACCAATCGCTTCATAATCCGAAAAATTAATCCCCTTCAACCATTTTTTAAAAGTGTTTGAATTCTCTCCGCTCAATCTATAATCGTTTTCAAAATGAATTCGTGCTTCCTGTTTGTCTTCACAATCGATTTTGAACATCTATTATACCCCCTTCGAAAAATCCAACCCTATAAAAGTTAAATCGTCTTCAAAAAGATCGTTGTCCCTGAATTTTATTAAATCTCTATATATACTATCAATCTGATCCTTAACGGTCAGATTTTTAGTATCGTAAATTATTTTCTTCAACTTTTCAACACCGTATGGAACACCATCCACACCAAAAGTTTCCGTCAAACCGTCGGTATAAAGAAACAATCTGGAATTATCCGCTATATCGAACTTGGTAACTTTGCCGGAATAACCCGAAATACCTATTATCCCTTCTAAGGGCCGTTTAATTATTTCACAACTGTCATTCGCCAAATATATTGGATAGCAGTGGCCCGCATTGGATAACACAATTTCATTGTTTTTATAATCTATTATACAGAATACCGCTGTAAAAAATAATTCAAATTTGTCAAAATTGAATTCGTCATCCAATCCTTCGGCAAGATCTTCAAAATTTATAAAGCTCGTATTGAGATTTTGAATATATCTGCTCATATAACGATTGATCATAACCGACAGCATAGCCGCATTCACCCCATGCCCACAAACATCTATCAAATAAATGAAATATCTGTCTTCGCCGAGATAAATAACATCAAAAATATCTCCTCCGACCTTAGAAGATAATTTGTATTGCCAGTACATATTGAGTTTCTCGGGCGGAAAAGCCGGAACCAATGCTCTTTGAATCTGTTCCGCGGCAATAAGGTCATCCTCTATATTGAGTAAGGCTTTTCTAAGAGAGTCTATAAGATTGTAAATTTTTAACTGGGTCTGAACTCTCAATTTTACTTCTTCACTCAAAAATGGTTTCGAAATGTAGTCAACAGCCCCCGACTTCAGGGCGATAAGTTTATCATCAACTTGCGAAGATCCTGTTAAAACGATCACAGGAATCATTTTCGTCTCCGGTATGGACTTTACAGTTTTAAGTAGATCCAATCCGTTTTCATCGGGTAACATCAAATCTAGTATTATTAAATCCGGCAATTTACTTTTAATCATTTCGAAGCCTGAATGGCCGGTCTCCGCTAAATATACTTCGTGACCTTCTTTGACAAGAATCTTTTCCATTAACTTTCTAATCATCAGATCATCATCAATAACCAATATTTTTCCCATAAAAAACACTTCCTAATGTTTACTCAAAATATTTTATAGCTTTCGCAGGATTTATTTTACTGGCCATATATCCGGGTATAGAAGTTGAAATAACCGATATTATATATGAAACGAGGCCCACTAAAATTATTTCAACCCACGGTATGGCAAATTCTTTCATCTGATCACTGAAAGAAAGGAAAAAATCGTACGCCGTAAGCGAACCCGTTATTATCCCGATCATTATTCCCAGGAAAACGATGAAGGTCGTCTCCAGAAAAAATGAATAAAATACCATTTTTTTTGTGAATCCTATTGCTTTCAACATTCCTATTAATCTCGTTCTTTCATACAATGCTTTGAACATTATTATAGAGATACCTATTATTCCTACGAATAATCCGAAATATAAAAATGAATTCAAAATACTGATGGTTCCTTTGAAAAAATTAGACGTCAAATCAGCTATATCATCCGATAAATAAACGGCATTCTGACTGTCCTCGTTCAAATATGAAATCAAATTTCCTCTTTCTTCAACGTCCATATCACCATAATCGAATAGAATATGTACTTTAGAAAAATCTTTTCCAAAATTTTCTTCTATACTGTTTTTACTGACGTAAATTCCATTAATCATGGAGAATTCTTGTTCTTCAATATATCCGATAACCTTCAAAGTCAGATTTTTTCCTATCTTTTTTTGATCCACAGTTTCATAATTAATATTACCGGCAGAAAATATATCAATGAAGCTCAGATCATCCTTCAATTCATATATTGTCAGATTTTGTCCCAATCTTATATCCGGGAAACTGTTCTTTGAAACTATACAGGTGTTATTATTTTCCTCCAGATAATCCCAGATCTCTCTATCCGAAGATATACCCAAACTTTTATCATAAATTACGTTTAATTTATTTCCTTCCTCAAATTGAGCATCTGTGAAAAATACTGTGGATTTTTTTACACCTTTCGGGTTGTATGTAACTACGTTTGTATAATTCAAAGGAGTTATCTCAGACACGCCCTTGTAATTTTCCAGTTTTATGTTCAGATTTTCAACTTCATCGGTAGCGAGGAAAAAAACTCCCCCAGCGAACCCGTTGAAAAAGAATTCTTTATTCTTCTCAATTACCAGCTTCTGTGAGGCAGGAATAATTGATAAAATAGTTATTATAAAAAAAACAATCGCATACATCGCTATCGCTAAAGAAGTTCTCCCCGTATTTCTCGCCGGGAAAGAAATGGCCACTTTCAGAATCGGGCCGGCATTTTTAACCTTGCCAAATATCTTCTGCAAAATCATCTCTATAAATTTCAAATTAAAAATAACGATTATCCCACCTGAAACTAATATCGTTAACCCTTTTAAAACTATGAACAGTTCGGATATTTCGGTCTGTGAGAAAAAAGTTATTGAATCAGTGAAGAGTGTGAAAATTATCAATAATATGGAGGAAATCGTTATCAGAGGTTTCATCATTTTTTCCGGAGTGAGCAGAGGGAATAAAAATCCTATTAATATTACCCCCAGATAAAAGATCGCCGGGTTATTATTCTGAAGGCCGTTTACTAATGAAATTACTCCAAACACCACCATTAAAAATATGAAGAATTTGATGATTTTTCTTTTTTCGTTTCCGATTTTTTCAGAAATACCCCTCAAAGCAAACACTATATTCATTTTCGCAATCTTTCTTCCGGTGAAAAATATCACGATAAGAGGAATGGAAAGACCTATTATGAAACCATAAAAGATAGATTGAGGTTTTATAAAAAACGTAAATTCTATATCCGGTAAATTTGCAAAAATAAAATTTCCAAAGGGGATATTGCTGGAAATATCATAATAGAGGTCCACAACGCTGTTCAAAATCACCTTTGAAATTCCAAAACCGACAAAAACTCCTATAAAAGAAGAAATCAGGGAATAAAAGAAACCCTCAAACATTATTTCATAAGTGATTTTGTTTCTTGTAAACCCGAGCGCTCTCAAGGTTCCGAGTTCCTGTCTCCTCTCTTCACCCAGCATCGTATAAACATTTATAAGCAGGAGTATTCCTGCGATTATACTGAAAGAACTCAATGCCATGAAAAAAATTCCGGTATACTCGCTGGCATCTATGCTGGCGTAAGCATCGTATTTAAGCATATCTATCTTAAATTTATTGCCTGTATTCCAATCCAGAAAAGTAGATTCGACTTCTTCACTCAGATCGTTCCCCTCTAATTCATCCCCGGTATTCGAGAGTACTATCCCTGAGAACGAATTTTCAATCATCAACCCCACAATTTTTCTATAAACATCATCGGGAACCAGCAAAAAAGAACTGTTGAATCCTCTGAATTCACCCATACTGGGTAAAGCATTGTTCCCAAGAATACCTGTAATTTCGAGCTGTGGCAATTCTACCCAGAACAAAGTTCTCTGAACCGGATCCACAAGTAATTCTATTTTATCTCCCACAGATAAATTCAATGAATCTGCCAATGACTGGTTTATATAAACCCCATCGGTATCTATGTCATCTCTGTCTTCATTCCCGAATTTATTAAAAAGAGAGATATCGGAACCTACAAATTCAACATTTTTTGAAAGTCCGCCGTCGAGAGATCTCGCATTTCCGGGCAGCCCCACCGATATATTCGAATTTAAAACCGGCAGATATCCATCTATGAGTTTTTCGGATTCAAGTTGATCTATAAAATCCTTCACTTCGTCAAAAGTAAAGTATTTTACATTTCCTCTTTCCTCATCGACCTGGACCATTTCATCGACTTCCCCCAGGGAATAGGTAACCTGGGAAAACAGATACTTCTGGAACGAATCATTGATCGCAAAGGAACCGGTTATCAACGCCGTTCCAAAAAGAGAGCCGAGTATGATCAACACGGTATCGGTTATTCTCCGGAACATATTTCTCACGCTTATCGTCAAAATAAGCCTGTTCAACAACATTTTTATTATCAAAAAAATCACAAAAATCAAAATGAGTACAGAAATAATAAAAATCATTTTTCTTCGCCGTTTTCCTCAAAACTGACTATTTTTCCGCTATCCATTTTTATTATTCTATCGGAATATCCTGTGATTTTTTTATCGTGGGTAACAATTATAAAGGACTGATTGTATGTAGAATTCAATTTTTTTATAAGATTTAAAATTTCGATACTCGTCTCAGTATCCAGAGCACCGGTTGGTTCATCGGCAAAAATAATCCCCGGATTGTGGACAAGAGCTCTGGCGATGGAAACTCTCTGCCTTTCACCACCGCTCAATTGAGAGGGATATGAATTTATTTTTTCTCCAAGTCCGACAATTTTCAAAATTTCTATGGATTTTTCCCTCGCTTCTTTTTCCGAAACTCTCAATATCTGTAATACCAGTTCTACATTTTCAACAGCATTCAAAACCGGAATCAAGTTATAAAACTGAAATATGAAGCCTAAATTTTTTGCTCTGAATCTGGTCTTATCATTGTCCGATAGACTATGTAAATCCACACCGTCTATGATCACTTTTCCGGAATTTGGGGTATCAATACCTGACAAACAGTTTAAAAGAGTGCTTTTCCCACACCCCGAAGGGCCAAAAATCGATAAAATCTCCCCGTGTTTCACATCGAAAGAAACTTCGTTCAACGCCCTAATCCTTACTTCACCATTGCAATAATCCTTGGTCAGTTTATTCACATTTATTTCCACTTTTTAAAAACTCCTTTAATCTTCGAAGGCTTTTCTCAATTTTTCCCCAATCTTTCTAATCGTTTTATTTATATTCAATATTCCCAGACGGGAAACGAGAGAAAGCAGAAACGAGGCAATATACGCTACAATAACGGTTGTGATGTTCTGCGGTACGGAAAATACAAGATAAATCAAACTGACCAGTAGGGGAAAAACAGGAATTAAATACAATGAGAAGAAAAATAATTTCTTCTGAAGAATTATGCTGCCCAGTAATTTTCCCTCCAGTTTGACCACCTTTTCGTTTATTGAAGCGTATTCCTCCTGAGGAACACTTCCTTCCTTTCTTTTTTCCTCTAAAATCCGGGAAAGATTTATCAGTTTTTTAGGATCTTCAACTAAATCGACGATAGTTTTCTTATATTTTTTCGAAAATAAACCCGTTGAAAAAAAATAAACCATTATTAAAGAAACGGGAAGAAACAACGCCAAATAATTTATTGGAGTCATAAAAAAATTCATGACGGCTATTGAAATTGTAATAAAAATAAAATAAATTCTGGTGAAATTTAAATTCATTCGTACTCAGGTAAATCCTCTACAAATTTTGAGGTCATCGACAGGATAACTTTACATTCCTTGATCTTCTTTATCCAGTCCACGGGTATTAATTTATCGCCCTTAGAGGAAAATTGTCTTGTGTCTATGGCTATATGAGTGATATTTCCCTCGTCATTACATATCAGAGATTTCACATATCCCAGTTCCTCTTCGTCGACCGAAAAAACGTATGAACCTTCTTCAAGATATTCCTGGCCTTTGGGAATATTCTGCTTTGCTCCATATAAAGGAAGGGGGTATAATTCTGTATAAGCATCTACTGGTCTGTACCAATAAATGGGTGTTATATTTTCATTATCATTTTCACCCTCAATAAACTGAATACTTTCAAAATCCTTAAACTGATCCATAGCTCCACTCTCTACATTGATTCTGACTTCATCCTTTTCTGCGAATATTATATTTTCAACGGGTACCAGCTTTTCTCTTCTGTTAAAAAAGCCTTTTTCAACTACTATGTGTGTTATTTTCTTTTTATTAGGATACATGACAATCGATAATAATTTCCCAACTTCCTTACCATCTTTAGAAATTACCTTTGCGCCCCATTTCAGTTTATTTATCATACATTACGCCTCCTTTTTAGTAATTTTACCACAATATAATTCCTATATGTTAGACTTTTAAGAAGGAGGTTGAGTTGGTGAATTCTCTAAAACTTTTTTTAATTTTTTCTAAAGTCAGTTCGTTGACGATCGGTGGAGGATATGCGATGATTCCGGTGATCGAGGATTTCCTTGTAAAAAAAGACAAAATACTGAACGAAGAGGAGTTCCTGGATATCATTTCAAAGGCCCAGACCGTCCCTGGTGTAATCGCTATAAATACCGCCATTTTACTCGGATATAAATTGTGCGGAGTGCCGGGTGCAATAGCCGCCATATTGGGATCGGCCGTTCCACCTTTTATTATAGTTTTGATAATCGCATCCCTTTTCAACAAATTTTCGGATAATAAAATAATCAATGGTTTTTTTCTTGGGGCCAGAGTCGGGGTCACAGTGATTCTCTCAAATCTGTGTTTGCAGCTTTTAATCAAATATAAAAAGAACAAATTGAGTCTGGTGGTAACTTTTATGGGTGCCTTATCAATTGTGTTCTTCCATTTACCCAGCGTACTCATATTATTTGTTGTGGCAATTATTATAATCGCTATGGAGAAGGGGAAAAAATATGTTTAATCTCTTTCTTTCCTTTTTAAAAATTGGATTTCTGGCCTTCGGAGGGGGATATGGGGCTTTGAGCCTCATCCAGGACGAGATCGTTCAGTTGAATCACTGGATTGATGCCGAAACATTTTTAAACTTAATCGCAATTGCACAGATAACCCCGGGTCCGATAGCAATAAATTCGGCCACATTCGTGGGCTACGAATTGTATGGTATTCTTGGTTCTGCCGTTGCCACACTGGGAGTCATTATTCCCAGCGTTTTCTGGTTATTTCTTCTCGAAATGATTATCAAATTATTATCAAAAAAAATTGATGTTCAAAAAATCTTTTTCATTTTAAGATTATCCACATTTTCATTGATAATCGCCGCCACATTGAGAATAGGGATATCCTCTATATTCAGTTTATTCACCATCTTTCTTTTTCTGACGGCCTTTTTACTACTGAAAATATTCAAACCCTCAGTCATATGGATTGTTCTTGGATGTGGGGGTGCAGGTGTCATATATAGCCTATTCGCATGATATAGATCGATGAACTAGTTTTTGATTCATAATGAAAATGATATCATTTGAATAAAATATTTAACAACACATAAATATTAGCCCCGTATAATAAAAATAGCGGAAGAAATGGAGGAAGTCATATGATATCTGAGAGTTTGGAAAATTATTTAAGGGCAATTTATGAAATAAGACTCGAAAAGCAAACGGTAAGGGTAAAAGATATAACGGAATCATTGAAAGTGAGAAATTCTTCGGTTGTTTCAGCGATGAGAAAACTTGTAAAAAATGGATTAATCAAATACATAAAATACGGACACATCGAATTGACACAGGATGGACTCGTTCTGGCAAGTTTAATTTATGAAAAACATCAAACTATAAAGGATTTTCTGGAAAAGGTTCTTAATTTTTCAGATAAAGAATCCGAAGAATTGGCCTGTGGAATAGAACACCACCTGAACAGCAAGCTGTTTTCACGAATTGAAGCTCTTTCGGACTTTTTCACTTCAAATGAAGAACTGCAGAAAAAATTAAATGGATATATGAAGAGTAAAAAATACGAAGAATCAAAATCACTGGATAATTTTAAACCCGGCGAGGAGCTGGTTGTCAGCAGAGTTGCAGGTAAATTGATTATAAAAAAAAGATTGTTGAATATGGGGATTTTACCCGGAACTAAAATCTATATTGAAAGATTTGCTCCATTTGGTGACCCCATTGAAATAAAACTCAGAGGATTCAGACTCAGCTTGAGAAAAGATGAGGCTAAATCAATATTTGTTGAAAAGGCATAATGCAGGAGATTTAATAATGATTGAAAAAGAAAAGTATATGATAACAATAGCGGGAAACCCAAACGTGGGTAAAACGACTCTTTTCAACGCTTTAACAGGCTCAAATCAAAAAGTTGGCAACTGGTCCGGTGTAACCGTTGAAAGAAAAGAAGGTACGGCCAAAATAAAAGATATAAATCTGAAGGTAGTTGATCTGCCTGGAATTTATGGTCTCAACGCTTATTCTCAGGACGAAATAATCGCAAGAAACTTTTTAATAGAGAATGATCCGGATCTGGTCGTTGTAATAGTTGATGGCACAAATCTTGAGAGAAATTTGTACTTGGTACTGGAATTGATAGAACTTAAAAAAAGGGTACTTGTGGCCCTGAATATGATAGATGAACTGGAAGAAAACGGGATATCCATCGATACCAAAGGTCTGTCAAGGGAAATGGGAATTGATATTGTACCCATTTCGGCTTCGAAAAAAATAGGTATCGAGAATTTAAAATCTGTCATATACGACGATCTTAAAGCAAAAAAAACTATTGACATCGATTATAAATATTTTAAATCTCCTCTGAAAGAGACCATCGACGAGATAGAAATTATACTTTCAGGTCTCCCGGGATCCGAAAAATATCCACTCAAATGGTTGGCGGCAAAAATTATAGAAAGGGAAGACGATATCCTGAATCAATTGTTGGAAAACTATTCCTCAAAAGATGAAATACTTGAAAAAATAAACACATCAATTCATAATCTCGAAAAGAAACTGAACGAGGAATCCACGGTAATAATCGCCGATTCCAGGTACGGCTATCTTCACGGTATAGTGAAGGAATTCACCAAATATCATTACACTCTCAACCGAAGAGATCTGACGGATAAACTGGATGCGGTTTTCACAAACAGATGGCTGGGTATTCCTATTTTTTTCGTCATATTACTGCTGACCTTTCAATTAACTTTTTTTGTGGGTGATATCTTTGTTGGACTGCTTGAAGGCTTCGTCAATTATTTGAGCAATTTCATCACCATAGGACTTTCAGGAAAGGTATCGGAAGTCGTTTTATCATTTTTAACGAATGGCGTTATCGGAGGGGTTGGAACTGTGATAACTTTTCTGCCCAACATATTCATGTTATTCCTGATAATAGCGATACTCGAATCCTCCGGGTATATGTCAAGGGGCGCATTCGTTATGGACAGAATAATGCATAAAATGGGACTTCACGGAAAATCCTTCATTCCTATGTTTATGGGTTTTGGATGTACCGTACCGGCCATTATGGCCACCAGAACCCTCAATTCGAGGAAAGACAGATTCATAACCGTGCTGATAACGCCTTTCATGTCCTGTAGTGCAAGATTACCCATCTACATTTTGTTTGCATCGGTATTTTTTCCGGGACATCAGGGGTTAATAATCGTCTCTATGTATATAATAGGTATCGTCGTGGCCATATTGATGGGAAAACTTTTCAAATCAACTCTGTTCAAAGAAGAAACGGCACCTCTCGTTATGGAACTACCTCCTTACAGATTGCCCTCGATAAAATATATATTCAAGGATGCATTCGACAATAGCTGGCACTTCTTGAAAAGGGCGGGAACCATTATTTTTATAGGTGTTATAATTATATGGTGTCTGGCATTTTTGCCCGCGGGTGTAGAATACGGCTCCGAGATGAGTGTTGCAGGTCACATAGGGAAATTTATTGCTCCGGTCTTTTCACCTCTGGGCTTTGGAAACTGGCAATCCAGTGTCGCTCTTCTCTTTGGAGCTTCAGCAAAAGAAATTGTTGTAGGTACACTGGGTACGTTATTCGCCAATGGAAGCATGAACGAGGGGCTGAAGAGTATCTTCGATCCCCTTTCGGCGTTCAGTTTTATAGTTTTCACTTTGCTGTATGTTCCGTGTTTTGGTTCGTTGATCACGATAAAAAAAGAAATCGGTTTAAAATGGAGCCTCTTCACAGCGTTTTACACTACCGCAATAGCATATATAGTATCTATGATCATTTATCAAATCGGCTCTTTAATTTTATAAAAATTGTTTTAAGGGGAGTTTGAAATGTCATACATATTGAGGTGCATGAACTGTGGAAAAGAGTACAAAAAAAATGAAATCGAATATACCTGTCCCTGTTGCGGTGATAGAAAGGGAACTTTAGAAATAATACTGGAGAAAAAGAAACTAAGCCGGGATGATTTTTCGTTCTATTCAAAAAAAGGAATCTGGCAGTTTATGGATCTGCTACCCGTTGAAACGGATTCTTTTTTTCCACCTCTTGAAATAGGTAACACTCCTCTGTACAAAAGAGACGATATCGCTCAAAAATTCAACATTAAAGAATTTTATATAAAAGATGACGGAAAAAATCCTACGGCTTCCTTTAAGGACAGGGCGAGCGCTTTGGCAGTCAACAAGGCCTATGAAAAGGGTTACAAAACTGTATTTTGTGCTTCAACGGGAAATGCGGCCAGTTCGTTATCAGGATTGTGTGCCGCTTCCAATCTTAAAAGTGTGATATTCGTTCCCGCATCCGCCCCAAAAGCAAAATTGGCTCAATTACAGATATACGGTGCCAGAGTGATAAAAATAAACGGGAGTTATGATGAAGCCTTCGATATTTCATTGGAACTGGGTCTTAAAAGAAACTGGTATTGTAGAAACAGTGCAATAAATCCATATTTACTCGAAGGAAAGAAAACCTGCTCTCTGGAACTCTCGGTGCAGACAGCCTGGAATCTTCCGGATGTTATCTTCGTTTCCGTGGGAGATGGAACGGTACTCAGCAGTTTTTACAAAGGGTTCAGCGATCTGAAATACTTTGGATTGCTGGACAGAATTCCGAAAATTATCGGTGTACAGGCAGAAAATGCTTCGACATTGATGAAAACATATTTAAATGGGGAGCCATTCCAGTGTTCAGATGAAAACGTTTCAACGGTTGCGGACAGTATCGCGGTTGGGAAACCGAGAGATGTTTACAAAGCCTGTAAATATACCAAAAAATACGGCGGTTCATTCATAAGTGTCAAAGACAGTGAAATAATCGATGCCATATTCGAACTTTCAAGATCCACCGGAGTGTTTGCAGAACCGGCCGGAGCAACCGCCTACGCGGGGTTCAAAAAA
>JASGMR010000007.1 GCA_030156385.1 Kosmotogales bacterium | reverse complement strand
AATTCAAGTATTGAAATTGAAAACGGGAGGATAAAAGAAATTTATGAGGGTATTCCTTCCGGTTTTTTTGCTAAAATCATAAATTTGAAAGGGAAATTTGCCATCCCCGGATTGATAAATTCTCATTGCCATCTTATGCTTAACGGAAGTCCTGACATGACTATCAAAGGTTTTTCCGTTTATGAATTAATCAGAAATATAAAAAATGATTCCGTAAGAAATATAGTTTTAGAGAACATGATGGAAAATTCACGGGAAGCCATCAATTCAGGGATTACAACCCTTGTATCTTTAGGGGATAAAGATAATATCGATAAAGATCTTAAAAATATAATAAAAAATACCGACAGAGTATTTCCAGAAATAATTTCTTCGGGAAATGCTCTCCTCCCGGTTTCGGGTCATGGGAACATTTTAGGCACAACATGTACCGATCCTATGAATTTCATCGAGGAGATAAGAAATAATATTTTAAATGAAGCCGAAATCATTAAAATAATGGTAACGGGAGGAGTTATGGATTCAAAGGAAATCGGTGAAGCCGGAACGTTAAAAATGAAGCCTCCAGAAATACGCGCTTCTGTAAAAGAAGCTCACAGACAGGGGGTTTTAGTATGTGCACATGTTCAAAGTACACCCGGAATATATGAAGCTTTAAAGGGGGGAGTTGATATCATTGAGCATGGAGCGGAAATCGATGATGATCTGGTTTTAAAATTCAAAAATAACAACGAGTCGTTGAGAGGTTATTCTGCTTTGAATCCGACCCTTTCTGCTTCAATGGAAATAATGAATAATTTTAAATCATCTGAATCTTCAATGTCTCAAATTCAATATAAAAATACAGTTATTGTTTATGAAAGAATAAATAAAGGGCTTATAAAGGCATTGGAAAATGGTATAAAAATTTCGGTGGGAAACGACGCAGGTGTTCCCTTTGTTTATCACAGAAATTTCTGGAAAGAGCTGAAATACAGGGTAGAAAAATCACACGGTCTCCTGAACAACAAAAAAGTTCTTCATCTTGCAACTCTCAATAATGCACGGCTTTTTTCTCTTGATAACGATATCGGAAGTATTGAAAAAGGGAAAAAAGCCGATTTAATTATTTTAAACGAGAATCCCCTCGAAAATTTAGAACATCTTAAAGATCCCTTTATGGTAATAAAGGATGGAAAAATAGCCGATAAAAATTAAATACAATCTTTAAAAAGATCTTCAATTTTTTCTCTTTTTCTTATGAGTTTTTTTTCACCTTTATAAACTAAAACCTCTGCCGGTTTAGGCATTCCATTGTAATTGCTTGACATCGAATAACCGTATGCTCCGGCATTTTCTACAACAACATAACTTCCTATTTTTGGTATTTCGGTTAATCTATTTTTCCCGATAATGTCTCCCGTTTCACAAAGTGGCCCTACGAAATCACAGGTGCATTTTTCATCGGACCGACTGTCTAAAATTTTAATATCATGATGGGCAGAATATAAAACAGGCCTTATCAATACATTCATTCCACCGTCTAAAACAACAAAATATTTACCGGATGCTTTTTTTACTTGGATTACTTTCAATAAAAGGAATCCGGATGGCCCTATTATGAAACGTCCAGGTTCAATGAAAAGTTTTCCTCTGAATTGTTCAAGAACGGGGAGAACCTTTATTTTATATTCTTCAACGTTCAACTCAGTTCCGTTATAATTAATTCCCCATCCCCCACCGATATCAAGATATTCATATTTATATTTGTTAGTTATATTTATTACCTTTGAAAAAGCTTCCATATATGGACTAACATCCGTTATCTGTGATCCAATATGAAGATGAAGTCCGTCAATTTTATCTTTAACTTTATCCATTTCATCTAACGGAACACCAAATTTATGGGTTTTCAAACCTGTTGATATATGCGGATGAGTCTTCGCATCTACATTGGGATTAACTCTGAGCAATTTAACAATATCGGTGTTATCCCACATTTCAATTTCTTCAAACGAATCAATTACAACATATTTTAATCCGTTATCTATAAAAAATTTCTTATCGTCAGTAATCTTTCCATTTCCATTCCAAAGAATCTCTTCAATATTCCCTTTTTTTGCAGCAATAAATTCACCGGGTCCCACTATATCGGCCCCTAAATCATTTTTACTTAAAATCTTCAACAATTCAGGATTCGAATTGGCTTTCATCGCATAGAATATCTTGTAATCAAAATTTTTAAAAATATTTTTTATAATATTTATTCTTTTTTCTATTTCCTCACCATCGTATATGTATAGTGGTGTTCCATATTCATTGCCTAATAAATTAAAATCTATCATTTCACACCTCAAAATCAAGTTTCTCAATTATCATATCTATTTCTTCATGAGTTATGTTCAGAGCAGGCAAAAATCTTATCTGATCGTTAGCGATATTTAATAACACCCTATTCTCAAATGCCTTTTCTTTTACTTTTTTAGAATCCGGTGTGCTGACACCGATCATTAAACCATACTCTCTCACATCGTTAACCCAATTCAATTCTCTCAATTTTTCAGAAAAATATTTTCCCTTTTCCTTAACGGAATCCAAAAAACCGGGTTTCATAACTTTTTCAATCACAACTTTCCCCGACGCAAGCGAAACAGGATTCGGAGCAAAAGTGGAACCATGATCTCCTTTACCAAAGGGAGAAAAGTTTATAAAAACCGCTGCTCCTAAAGGTAATCCCCCTCCCAGGGCTTTCGCTAAAGTAACAATATCCGGTTCAATATTATAATTTTGATATGAAAAGAATTTTCCCGTTCTTCCCAATCCGGCCTGTACTTCATCACAAACGATAAAATAATTTTTTTCCGTTTTCAATTTATTTATAGTATTTATAAGATCCTCATCGATTCCAAAAACTCCGGAATTACCCTGGACGCATTCCAGAAAAACTCCTGCTATTTCGTTGTTTTTGGTATATTCTATAAAAGCATCCTTTTCGAGGGGTAAAAAAACCCTATTATCCGCCAAAGGTTCAAAAGGTTCTCTAATTTTAGGATTATAAGTTATAGATAAGGAAGCACAGGTTCTTCCATGAAAATTGTTGTTGAAAGAGACAATTTTACCCTTTTTATTTTTCTTAACAGCCTTTATAGCCGCTTCAGTGGATTCTGTTCCCGAATTTGTAAAAAAGGTTTCCGACTTTTTACCTATCATTTTTGAAATATTTTCTGAAATCTTAACCGCATTATCATCTAAGAAATAATTGCTTAAATGAGCGTATTTATTGACCTGCTCTGTTATAGCATTTATTATTTCTTCATTTGAATGGCCAAATGATAAAACTCCTATTCCAGAAAATGTATCAATAAAAACACCTTTATCTGTCTGCAATTCAATACCCTTTGCCGATCTTACTTTTAAATTAAATGGAGAGTAAACATTCGATATCATAATTATCACCTACAAATTAAATTCATCTATTAATTCTTTTAGAGCTGCCCCGGAATTTTCTTTCGAAACGAGGGCAGATATTTTTATTTCCGAAGTGGTGGTGGCGAGAATTTTTATCCCCTTCTTATCAAGAGCTGAAAAAAATCTTGCAGCCACACCGGAACTTGATTTCATTCCCACGCCCACCGCGGAAATTTTTGAAACATTTTCATCGAAATTAAATTCTAAACTATTTTCGGATTTTAGTTCATCGGTAATTATATTTCTTATTTTCTCCCTGTTTGCAGATATCACCGAAAAAGTCAGATGAGCAACTTTCTCGTCGTAAACGATGGAAATCATATCAACATTGATTCTCTGTTTTGCAAGAGAATCGAATATTCTTGAAAAGATTCCCGTTTTATTCGGAATGTTGTATATCGTAATTTTTGTCTGGTTGTTATCCATAGTTACACCTGTAACTACGGGTTGTTCCAGCCATTCGGGTAAATTATCCACAATAAATGTCCCCCTTTCTTCTGAAAAAGTTGATGCACAATACATTTCCAGAGAATACTTTTTGGCTATTTCAACCGCTCTTGAGTGTAGTACATTTGCACCCAAGGCCGATAATTCAAGCATTTCATCAAAAGTTATATAGTCCAGTTTTTTTGCAAATTCATTAAACCTGGGATCGCAGGTAAAAATTCCCGGAAAATCACTGTAAATTTCACATTTTGCTCCTGTCTTTGCCGCGAAAGCCACAGCGGAAGTATCGGATCCACCTCTGCCAAGAGTTGTTATATTTCCCATTTCATCTATACCTTGAAATCCCGTTACCACAATCACATCGTAATTATCGAATGATTTGAAAATTTTTTCTGCATTTATATCAAGAATTTTTGCTGAAGCATGAATATTCGTGGTATATATCTGAAGTTGAAATGCATTATACGAGATAGCTTTAATATCAATTGAATTTAAAGCCATCGATAAAAGAGCGGCGGAAACCTGCTCACCGGTCGATAAAATCATATCTAATTCCCTTGGCTCCGGTGTTACACTTATTTTTTCCGCGAGTTTTATCAGTTCGTTGGTAGTTTTACCCATCGCAGAAACAACAACGACTATCTTTTCCTTATTTTCAACTCTTTTTTTTATTTTTAAAGCAACTTTTTTAATTTTATCTATGGTGGCCACCGAAGAACCGCCATATTTTTGTACTACTATTTCAGTCATAATTCTCTTAAATCGTTAACAATTTGCGTTTTACTTCTGGTTTTATCATCTATTACTTTTATCACTTTTGCGGGGATCCCTGCGGCTACGGAATTCTCGGGAACAGCTTTCGTCACCACAGCACCCGCGGCAACAACAGAATTTTTACCTATTTTTACACCCTCAAGAACAACCGCGTTAGCACCTATTAATACATTGTCTCCAACTATGACCGGATCGGCACTGGGAGGTTCTATCACTCCCGCAAGAACTGTACCGGCACCAATGTGACAGTTTTTTCCAATCATGGCTCTTCCGCCCACAACGACGTTCATATCGATCATAGTTCCTTCTCCTACAACCGCTCCGATATTTATTATTGCCCCCATCATGATGACAGAATTATTTCCGATTTCCACCATATCTCTTATAGTTACACCCGGCTCAATTCTCGCATTGTATTTTGTCAGATCCGCCAAAGGTATGGCAGAATTTCTGCTTAGGACCTCTATATGAAATTTATCAATATAATCGGAATATTCTTGGAGAACCCTTTTTGTTTTTTCCAGATCTCCAATGATCACACCGAAAGACTCGTTCCCTATGAATTCAACATCACAAAAATCTATTTTATCCAGTTTACCGTATAAAAAGGTTTTGCTGTTTGTAATTTTTTTAGATTCCTTGATGAGTTTTATTATCTCTAGTGCGTCCATTTTATTACCTCCTCAAATGAAAAAAAGCCTTTTTTCTTTTCCAAAAGAAATTCTGCCGCCTTGAGTGCACCAAGGGCAAACACTTTTCTTGATATCGCTCTGTGTTTAAATTCCAACATCTCGCCCTCATTTGCAAAAAGAACGGTATGATCGCCGGGTATCCCTCCCATTCTAAGGGAATGAGAAACAATCTCTTCTTTTTTTATTTCATTTCTCAAAAGCAAGGCCGTACCCGATGGGGAATCTTTTTTTTGATTGTGGTGTATCTCGATTATTTCACAATCCCAGTCCTTTAAAAATTTTGAATAATCTCTCAAAATCATCTTCAAAATATTTATTCCTTGAGAAAAATTGAAACTTTGTACGACGGGAACTTCTTCGGACAGCTTTTTCAATTCACTTATTTTATGATCATCCAAACCGGTGGTACCGATCACCAGCCCCGCGTTCTTTTCCCTTGCAAGTTCGATGACTCTATCCGTTACATCCGGTAAAGAAAAATCAACTATCACTTCAGGTATTGCGGTTTCTTCGTAAAAATCATCATCCATCTTCAAAACCAGCTCATTATTATCGAAAACATGCATAATTTCTTTTCCCATTCTGCCTTTGAAACCAATTAATCCGTATTTCATTTTACAATTCCCAGATCATTCAGAGTATCAATCACTATTTTTTCTGTTTCCTTTGAACAGGTACAAAGAGGTAATCTCAATTTGTTATCACAATAACCTAAATAAGACATAGCATATTTGACAGGTATCGGATTGGTTTCACAAAACAAGTTCTTCATGAGGGGTAACAGTTCCAAATGCAATTTGCTCGAATTTTCCAAATCACCATTCAAAGCATAACTTATCATTTCGCTCATTTGCTTCGGAACGACGTTGGAAACGACTGATATCACGCCGTCGCCCCCACTGCAAACCAAATGGAATGCACTGTCATCATTTCCTGACCATATTTTGAATTTATCGTTATCTTTAAACAATTTTATCAAAGAATCGATTTGAAAAAGATTTCCGGACGCTTCTTTAATTCCGGCTATATTTTTTAAATTCGAGCATCTTTTAACTGTTTCGGGTAAAATATTCACACCGGTCCTCGATGGTACATTATAGATAATTATTGGGCCGTTTAAATTATTTGAAAGATAAGCAAAGTGCTCAAACAACCCTTTTTGAGTTGGTTTATTGTAATACGGAGTAACAACCAGGACCCCGTCGGCACCGTTCTCAAATGCAAAACAACTGCTTTTAAGAGTTTTTTCGGTAGAATTAGTTCCGGTTCCAATTATCAGTGGCACTCTGTTTTTAACAATATTTTTTGAGAATTGTATTAATTCCTTTTTTTCAGCATTCGTTATCGTGGGTGCTTCACCTGTTGTCCCAAGAACAATTAACGCTTTTATACCATTATCCAATTGATCCCCTATGATCTTTTCAAATGATTCGTAATCGATTCTATTATCTTTAAAGGGTGTTATAACTGCAGTTCCAACTCCTCTGAACATTTCTTCACATCGCCTCCTAAAAAAATATTATTTTCGCGAAATAAAACTTTCAAAATGCCTCCGTTCGTTCTCAATTTCACTGTTTCAGAACCATTTTTCAAGCTGTAACAATAAGCTGTCGCCGTGGAACCGGAACCACATGCACCTGTTTCTCCTTCGACACCTCTTTCATAGGTTCTGATCCTTAAAAAGTCTGGAGATATTTCACTGTAAACATTTATGTTTGAATCCAATTCTTCCCTTACAGGAATGTATTTTTTCCAGTCTATATTTTCAGTATCGCCTTCTGTTACAAAATGCGGAACTCCAACTTCTAAAAATGTTCCTTTTATACCACATGATACAGTCACTTTTTTGTTTTTAACAGGGGGCATACTGACATAATACGTATCTTTTATGAACCCGTCTATTTTGCCTGAATACGATTCGAAAGTATAATTCTCTTCTTTATATTTATAATTCATATAAGCAAAATATGTTCTTGCTCCGTTACCGCAGAAATTTGCTCTTTTACCGTCCCTATTGAAATAATCCATGAAATGGTCCTGAACAAAAATTACCCCGTCTTTATCTGAAACATATTTTAAAACCGTTCTTCTCTTTTCATCGTCCGATAGCACTTTTTTAAAATTATCGACGACTAAAAAAGTGTTTCCCACGGCATTATAATAATAGCCGATCATCCGTTCAATTCCATATGTTTCATCATTATTCTCACAGCGTTCGTTGCCGCACCGACCCTTATATTATCTGCAACGTTCCAGAAAAGCAGCGATTTGTTGTTAAAAGTCCTTATCCTGGATACAAATGTCAGATCACTTCCTGCAATATCAATGGGTGTTACATCTCCATCGGCCAATCTCACATTTTCACTTTTCTCTAAACATTCGAAAATTTTATCTAAAGTAAACTTCGAATTCGTTTCTATATATATAGATTCAGAGTGTCCATACAAAACTGGGACCCTGACCGTCGTCGGCCAAATATCTATTGAATAGTCATTCAATATTTTATGTGTTTCATTCACCATCTTCATTTCTTCAGTACTGAACCCCGTTTCTAAATAATCACCTATCTTTGGAACTACATTTTCAAAAAGCTGCTTTGAAAAAACTTTCGGGTTCACAATGCCCTTTTCCTGTAATTCCAGTTCTTCAATTCCTTTCTTGCCGGCTCCTGAAGCAGCCTGGTAAGTACTGACTACAATTTTTGATATCCCAAAGCACTCATGAATTTTATATAAACTTAAAACCATTTGAATCGTGGAGCAATTTGGATTGGCTATTATACCGGTATAATTTTTTAATATTCCGCCATTTATTTCGGGCACTACCAATGGTTTGGTTTTATCCCCCCGAAAGGCAGAAGAATTATCAATTATATTCGATCCGTATTTTTCAGCAATAGGCGAAAATTTCTTTGATACATTCCCGCCGGCAGACATGAGTATATAATCATATTTTTTCATTAAAGATTCTTCTGTCAACTCTTTCAATTTATATTCCTTTTCGTAAAACTTTATCTGCTTTCCCGCCGATTTTGCAGAAGAATAAAAATCAATAGAATCGGGTGCAATTTCATTTTCTTGAAGAACCTTCAACATCATTCTCCCTACTTCTCCAGAAGCTCCAATTACCGCTATGTTCATAAATTACCTCCAAAACAAAAAATGTCTTCCCGATAGAAGACACCATAAAGAATGAAATTATAATTATTTCATCCAGTCGGCGCCCCACGATTCTCGTGACAGTCATACGGATATTCTCCGTATGCCCAGGATACTCTTCTGTATCCTTCGGCGCTCTCGCCTTTCAGCTGATGCTTACTGATCTCAAGCGCTCCTCCGCTGGGAATATTTAAGTAATTATAACATTATCAATTGAAAAATTCAAGGTAAATTAGATATAATAAATTAAATATTACCTTTCAGGAGGGAATAAAATGTTTTTACAAAATGAGAAATACATAAACAAAGGTCTTGCTGTAACATCTGTAATTCTTATAATTGTGAGTATAGGTATAATTTTCATTGCCACAGGTTCTCTATTTTTTTCTATGGATTACAGTGTCTTTATGCGGGATTTTAATCAAAACAGTATGCATCATGGATGGAAAATCCTCGAATATATAGATGCTAACCAGTTAATAGGTTCCTTTGCTCTTTTTATAATTGGGGGAATACTCTTACTTTTATCTCAAATATTTCAAATAATTGTCGTATATCAATGGTCAAGGGCCCTCAACACGAATATTGACAACACCAGATACACTTTTCATCAGTTGAAAACTAAAATTGAAGATAAATCTAAAACTGAAGCCCTGAATGTAATGGATATGGGATTATCCAACAATAAAGTTCAGGTGTGGGCTTATTGGGTTTATTTTGCGATGATTATCATTTCATATTTTTCAATTGGTTCTTTATCCTGGATTTCTTTGATAGGGATAATCTTTCTTGCAATATATATAAACAGCGTTTTCGGTGTTGCAAAATACTTGCAGGATTCAAAGAATAGAGTTTATGAATATTTAGGCAAAAATATTTATTTCACTAAAAGTATAATTAAAAACAGAAATGTGGGGTTATTCATTCTCTTCGTAATTATTACATTTGGAATATACTGGCTATATTTGATAATCAAGTTAAGTGACGAAATAAACAGTTATTTGGCCTGGGATATTCAGACAAGGGAAAAATTTTTAGAAAATCCTGATATTCAATAACATTTTAGAGATTATCAAAGATAATATAACAAAAAACACTGCGAGGTTATTACATGAAAAAATTTATTATTATTTTAGTGGTTTTACTGTGTTTTACGTTCTCATTTTCTACGGAATTGGTGATCGAATTCCAAAAAGTTCCCGAAACTTCCTATGTTTTCATCAAAGATAAAATGTTTTTTCACGCCGTCACACTTGCCGAAACGATCGATGCAGAATATAAATGGAACAATTCCGAAAAATCTTTATCGGTTTGGTGGAACGATCATTACATAAAATTCACTAAAGATGACGAATCCGTTTTGCTTGATGATGAATGGATAGAGATGACTGAACCGCCTTTGCTGATCGACAACAGATTCTTTCTCCCTTTACTGGATTGCTGTAAATTATTCGGATTGAGGGTGGTTGTTTATGAAGAAATGGTGCAAATTTTCACTTCGGAAACCAACTTCTGTTATGACTATACGATAAACGGAGGAATAGGTTTAAAATTCGACAAACGAATAAGTTATGTCATTAAGAAACAAACGGAGGAAATGATAGAACTGGAATTATACGGGGCAAGAATGGACGAAAATGATTATGAAATTGTTCCGGAAGTTTCAGGAATCAAAAAAGTAAAAATAGAAGCAACTTCAAAGGAATCCCTGGCAGATTATATAAGTATAAAAGTTTTTTTAGATTCAAATATTTCTCTCATACCTGTTTTAGAAAATCAAAACACAGTATGGCTGAAACCAACCTCCTCAAATATTGTAAGGGACAGCAAGAAAGTTGTTGTGATTGATCCGGGGCACGGAGGAATAGATATAGGTTGTGTGGGAAAAAATAAAACCTATGAAAAAGATGTTGTTTTAAATATTGCAAATGAGTTGAAAAAAATTTTAGAACAAAACGATTATATAGTCTACATGACGAGAGAGAATGATACATATATCGAATTGAAAGAAAGGGCTATTTATGCCAATTCTCTTGATGCGGATCTGTTCATAAGCATTCATATGAATTCCGCTTCTTCGAACGGGCAGTATGCAAAGGGAATGGAGATTTACTATTATCAATGGCTGGAATGGAATTATAAAATAAGATTATCCAGAATTTATTCCAAAGATACATTGACCGAAAGTTTCATAAAAGAAAAGATCGATAATAAAATATTGATGGTGGAAGAAAGCAAAAAACTCGCAGGTGAGGTGGTTCCCTTTGCCGAAGAAAGTGGGATTTTATTCAGAAAGGTAGATCAACAGCGATTTGAGGTTATAGCAAATACGGAAATGCCATCGATACTTGTCGAATGTAATTTTTTATCGAACCCTGAGATAGAAGAAGATTTCAAGAGCCAAAAAACAATATCACTCTATGCAAATGTTCTTTTTGAAGGTATAGACAGTTATTTCCTGAATAATTAAAAAACTCCCGCTGGCGCGGGAGCAGAAGGAGTTTTAGTGAAAAGTTCTCTGTTATCTTAACGACATTATTAATTATACATCATAATTTAATTTTAATGTAAACATTTATAAATTAACCGAACAATTTTACTAATTGTTTACATTAATAACCCTTAAAATTTTCTCTCTTTTACATAAAAATCATTAAATTAAAAAAATGTTATGATCAAATTATAACTTATTACTAAAGTATCGGTATAATTCCGCTATAAAAAACGATTTCCTTTTGAAAGAATTCGACCTTCCGTTATTGCTGATTAAGCTGTCCGAAGTTTTCCCTAAATGGAATTGCCACAAAGATGAAAAAAATAGTGCTTTATGTTAGGATATAATCGTTTGAGCAATATTCTGAGAGAGAAAGCTTATTGATCTTTTTAGCTATATAAAGAATTTTTTTGATTAAAGGAGGGTTTATATGCCTAAAGTTATGCAGGCAATGGATGGTAATACTGCAGCGGCTCATGTAGCATATGCTTTTACAGATGTTGCAGCTATCTATCCCATTACACCATCTTCGCCAATGGCAGAGTATATCGATGCCTGGGCTGCAAATGGTAGATTAAATATATTCAATCAAAAGGTACAAGTTGTTGAATTACAATCCGAAGCTGGTGCATCCGGGGCTGTTCACGGTTCTTTGGCCGCCGGTGCATTAACTACAACTTTTACAGCATCTCAAGGTTTACTTCTTATGATTCCAAATATGAACAAAATAGCCGGTGAATTGCTACCGGGAGTTTTTCACGTGAGTGCAAGAGCTGTAGCAGGCCATGCCCTGTCAATATTTGGTGATCATTCGGATGTTATGCACACAAGACAAACCGGATTTGCCTTATTAGCATCCGGGGGCGTCCAGGAAGTTATGGATTTAGGGAGTATAGCTCATTTAAGTGCCATCAAATCAAGAATTCCCTTTTTGCATTTCTTTGATGGATTCAGAACTTCTCATGAAATTCAAAAAATTGAAGTTCTAGATTATGAATCGTTGAAAAAATTGGTTGATTTTGAAGCTGTTAAAAGATTCAGGCAAAACGCTTTAAATCCTGAACACCCCAAAACGATGGGAACAGCTCAAAACCCGGATATTTATTTCCAGGCAAAGGAATCAATTTCCAGATTCTACGAACCAATTCCCGATATCGTAGCCGATTATATGAAAAAGATATCGGAAATAACGGGAAGAGAATACAAACCATTTAATTATGTTGGGGCACCCGATGCAGAAAAAGTAATCGTATGTATGGGATCCGTTACAGACACGGCCGAAGAAGTCGTTGATTATCTTTGCTCCAAAGGAGAAAAAGTTGGTCTAATAAAAGTTCATCTTTACAGGCCATTCTCAGCAAAATACTTCTTCAACGTATTACCAAAAACAGTTAACAAAATAGCAGTTTTAGACAGGACAAAAGAATCGGGTTCAAACGGAGAACCACTTTATTTAGATATTATGTCTTTGTTCTATGATAAAGCAGAAAGACCTTTAATCGTTGGTGGTAGGTACGGTTTAGGATCAAAGGATACGACTCCCGGTCAAGTGAAAGCCGTTTTTGATAATCTAAACAGCGATAGTCCAAAAAACAGATTTACCGTAGGTATAACAGATGATCTGTGCGGTACATCTTTAGAAGTAAAAGAGGAAATAAAGACAGAATCTGAAGGAATTATCAGATGTAAATTCTGGGGCTTTGGTTCCGACGGTACCGTAGGTGCAAACAAACAGGCAATTAAAATTATCGGAAATAATACAGATAAATACGCACAGGGTTATTTCTCATATGATTCAAAAAAATCGGGTGGAGTTACGGTTTCTAATTTAAGGTTTGGAGATGTTCCTATAAAATCAACCTATCTCATTCAGGAATCCGATTACGTTGCATGTCATAAAAAACCTTATGTGCATCAATTCGATCTCACAAAAGGGCTTAAAAAAGGCGGAACTTTTGTATTGAATTGCGATTGGGCGACCGAAGAAGAACTGGATGAAAATCTCCCAACATCGCTGAAAAAGTATTTAGCCGAAAATGACATCAATTTTTACGTAATTGATGCAACAAAAATAGCTGAAGAGCTGGGCTTGGGTGGAAGAATTAATACTATTATGCAAGCTGCTTTCTTCAAGCTGGCTAAAGTTCTTGACATGGAAAAAGCAATTCAGTTATTGAAAGATTCCATTAAAAAAGCCTACGGGAAAAAGGGCGAAAAAATAGTTCAAATGAATTACAAAGCAGTGGATGCCGGCGTAGAATCATTGAAAAAAATAAGCATTCCCGCTTCCTGGAAAGATCTTAAAGAAGAAAAAACATCTGAATCTAAAGAAGAAAATGCATTTTATAAAAATGTTATGGATCCTATTACAAAAATGGATGGAGATTCTCTCCCAACGAGCGCTTTTAAAGGTAGAGAAAACGGGGAATTCCCGAATGGCACGACGGCTCACGAAAAGAGAGGAATTGCCATCAATGTCCCAGAATGGCAAATTGACAACTGTATTCAGTGCAACCAATGTTCATATGTTTGTCCTCACGCAGCAATAAGGCCTTTCCTGCTGGATGAAAAAGAACAGACTTCTAAACCGGAAGGATTCGAAACGAAGAAAGCTCTTGGTGGCAAATCCTTTGAGGGAATGCAGTACAGGATTCAGGTCTCCGTATTGGATTGTACTGGTTGTGGTAATTGTGCTGATGTATGTCCCGCTCCGAACAAAGCATTAATTATGAAACCAATCGAAACCCAGACGAAACAGGAAGATCTCTGGAAATATGCAGAAACGATCTCTGAAAAAAGAGAGGCAATGCCTTTATCAACAGTTAAGGGAAGCCAATTCTGCAAACCTTTATTTGAATTTTCAGGTGCCTGTGCGGGATGTGGGGAAACACCCTATGCAAAATTGATAACCCAGTTATTTGGTGATAGGATGATGATCGCTAACGCAACCGGTTGTTCTTCAATTTGGGGAGGCTCCGCACCTTCAACACCATATACAACGAATGCGGAAGGAAAAGGTCCTGCCTGGGCAAATTCCTTATTCGAAGATAATGCTGAATATGGATTCGGAATGTACCTGGCTATAAAGCAATTGAGGGCCAAGTTGGTCGATCTGGCAAAGGAATTCATCGAACTAGACGGAGCATGTGAAGATTGTAAAAAAGCATTCCAGGCATGGTTTGAATCAAAAGATGATGGAGAAAAATCTAAGAAGACATCCGCTGATCTGGTAAAAACTTTAGAAAGTGATCATAAATCTGATAATCCCAGAGTTGAGGAAATCAAGAAAGAAGTACTCGATCTTAAGGATCAGTTGGTCAAGAAATCCGTATGGGCTTTTGGCGGAGACGGATGGGCATATGATATCGGATACGGTGGATTAGATCATGTTATTGCATCTGGCGAAGATATAAATATCATGGTTTATGATACGGAAGTTTATTCAAATACAGGTGGCCAATCATCAAAAGCAACTCCTATAGCTGCTGTTGCAAAATTTGCCGCTTCAGGTAAGAAAACAGCTAAAAAAGATCTTGGATTGATGGCAACAACATATGGTTATGTATATGTTGCTCAAATCGCCATGGGTGCAAATCAGATGCAAACTTTGAAGGCAATCAGAGAAGCCGAAGCTTATCCAGGTCCATCGCTGGTTATCGCTTACGCACCTTGTATAAATCACGGGATAAAAATTGGAATGGGCAAGAGTCAAAGACATGAAAAAGAGGCTGTAGAATCAGGATATTGGCATCTTTGGAGATTTAACCCGGAACTCAAGAAGAGCGGTAAAAATCCATTTGTTTTAGATTCAAAAGAACCTACAAAACCATTCAGAGAATTTTTGGAGAGTGAGGTTAGATACTCATCACTTCAAAAGGCCTTCCCGGAAATAGCTAAGGATTTATTTGCCAAAGCGGAGAAGAAAGCTCTTGAAAGATGGGAAACATACAAAGCACTTGCTGAAAAATAAGTAGTGTTGATAAAACAAATTTACGGGCGCAGTAATGCGTCCGTTTTTATATAAAAACGATGCAAATAGTCGAGTAAGAATAAAAGCATACCGCAAAGCACATGAAAAAAAACGCGCATAAATAAGAAAAAGAAAAAAAATTAAATATAAACACCATTAATCACTTGAGAATGCCAAATTTTACATATTTGCAAAAAAACATCTCTGTTTTTATGTTATAAATATACCATCCACCAATAAAGGAGGGATAGAATATGAAAGAAGAAAGCAAAAGATTCATTACCCAGACTGATAAAGATCTCTATCTAGTGGAGACTTGTTTCAGGGATAAGAAAGATGATAAATAAGTCGGAAAAAGAGTTTACTGACTCATCATCTTAACAGGAGACAGAATATTTTTTCTGTCTCCTTTTTTAATTCGGGTATTTATGAATTTCCTGCCAGAGTATAAAAAGTTTTTGAAAGAATCATCTTTCCAGAATAAATGGTTTACCGCTTTGATTATATAGTTGGAGCATAAAGTAATAATAGTTTTGATTTATTTGTTTGATTACAAATCAAACGATAATTATTGTTATAAATAACTCAAATGAATTGAGTTTAACAAAAATATTTATATCATTATTTTCTGTGGGTTTTTTAAGCTTAATTTGATATAATTATCATTGTTTTTGGAGGTGATTTAGTGGATAAAGAACTCAGTATTTTAAATAATATGATATATATAGAATATTTGGCGGGAGGAAGAACGGGTTTTATAGTTAAAATGGACAAACTCGTATATTCTAAACAGACCAATCTCCAAAGAATCGATGTTTTTGACACAACAGACCTGGGAAGAGTTATCGCTCTTGACGGGAAAATAGTTTATGCCGAAGAATCGGGATACATGTACAGTGAAATGCTCACCCATGTTCCATTATTCACTCATCCCAATCCACAAAGAGTCGGTGTAATCGGTGGAGGCACAGGGGCAGTTTTACATGAAATTTTAAAACATCCTGAGGTCAGAGAAGTGAGCGTCTGTGAGGAGGATCCATACTTAATTTATGCCACGAAAAAATATTTTAAACCATTTGAAAAAGATTTCTTAGATCCAAGAACAACTGTAGTAAATAAGAAGGGAACCACTTTCATGTCAATGATCTCAAGGGGATTCGATGTAATAATAATCGATGCTCCCTCTCCGATAATAAGTCAATCCGGATATCTATTCACTCAGAATTTTTATAAATCATGCAAAGAAAAATTAAATGATGGAGGAATTCTTTCGGTTGAGATTGAAGATCCGTTTTATGGGAAGGGTTGGCTGGCAATAACATATAAAAGGCTTTCCATGCTGTTCCCAAAAACTCAGATCTACACCGGACACATCACTCCCAACCCGGTTGGTTTCTTAACATATGCGATTGCATCAAAGGAATATGATCCCGTTGAAGATAGTGATAAAGAAAAGATCAAAAAATTCAACAGTGATTTCAAATATTATAACGATCGTATTCATTCGGCCGCTTTTTGTTTACCAAATTTCTTAAAAGATTTGATAAAAAAACTTTAAAAAAATTAATAAAAATAAAAAAAGACATTCCCAGGCCATCATGATAAAATAATATGGAATTTGGGAGGTTTTTATGTACGACAATGATTTAATTAGAAATATATCAATCATTGCTCATATTGATCATGGTAAAACTACTCTTGTTGATAGAATACTGGATATAACTCATACTGTTGAATCAAGAAAAATGAAAGAGCAATTTTTGGATCAGATGGATTTAGAAAGAGAAAGAGGAATCACGATTAAAGCAAAGCCTCTGAAGATCTTATACCACGCAAAAAATAAAAAGGAATATGAAATAAATATAATCGATACTCCCGGACACGTGGATTTTAGTTATGAGGTTTCGAGGAGTCTTGCCGCATGCGAAGGAGCTATTTTGCTTGTAGATGCTTCTCAGGGAGTTGAAGCACAAACGGTGAGCAACACTTACCTTGCCATTGAGAATGATTTAGAAATAATTCCGGTTATCAATAAGATCGATATGCCTAACGCCAATATTGAAGAAACAATAAGTGAGATAGAAGATTTAGTGGGATTAGGTGAAAATGATTGTATTAATGCCAGCGCTAAAACCGGAGAGGGTGTAGTGGAAATTCTTGAAGAAGTGATAAAAAAGGTTCCATCACCCGGCGGGAAAAAAGAAAAAAAATTAAAAGCGCTGATCTTTGATGCGGTTTACAATAAATACAAAGGGGTTGTCATACATACAAGAGTCTTCGACGGCTCAATAAAAGCCGGGGATAAAATCAGATTACTGAGTACGAAAGAAGATTATGAAGTTTTAGAGGTTGGAATCTTCAATCCGGGATTATTTGAAGTTGAGGAATTGAATGCCGGGGAAGTCGGTTATATTGTTGCCGGAATAAAGGATGTTTCAAGTGCAAATATTGGAGATACAATAACAAACTCATCGGATCCTGTTGACACTCCTTTACCCGGATATAAAAAGGCTAAACCTATGGTCTATGCCGGTATTTTTCCGGGAATGCCCGAATATTATGATGAGCTCAGAAAAGCGATTGAAAAACTTGTATTGAATGACGCTTCAATAACGTATACTCCCGAAAATTCACCTGCCCTTGGGTTCGGTTTCAGAATGGGGTTTTTAGGTGTTTTGCATATGGAAATAATTCAGGAGAGACTGGAAAGAGAATACGATATTGCCTGTATTCTGACTGCCCCGAATGTAGTATTCAAAATAAATGTCGGTGGCAATGAAGTAGAAATAAATAATCCCGCGGACTTTCCGGAAGAAGCTGATATTAAATACATCATGGAACCTTTTGTAGATTTGTCTATAATCACTCCTTCAGAATACATGGGCAACTTAATTAATTTTATCACTTCTGAAAAAAGAGGAGAATTTAAAGAAGTCGAAAATGCCGGAAAAAACAGAGTCGTTTTGAAATTTAAGGCTCCGCTGGCGGAAATTATGTTTGACTTTTTTGATAAAATGAAAGCCATATCAAGAGGATATGCATCTATGGATTATGAAATTATTGGTTATGAAAAATCGGATATGGTTAAAGTCACAATTTATATAAACCATGAAAAAGTCGATTCATTATCATTCATCGTTCATAGAGAAAAAGAATATGCTGTTTCGAAACAATTGGTCGATAAATTGAAAGATTTGATTCCCAAACATCAATTTGAAATTCCCATACAGGCCCAGGCCCATGGAAGATTTATTGCCAGAAGCACTATAAAAGCTTTCAGAAAAGATGTTTTAGCAAAATGTTACGGCGGAGATGTCACGAGGAAGATGAAGCTGCTTAAGAAACAAAAGGAAGGGAAAAAAAGAATGAGAACTATCGGCCAGGTGGAGATTCCTCAGAATGCCTTTTTAGCTCTTTTAAAAATTGGGGATACCGATAAGTAATGAATGTTTATATTGGTGCTCACATGTCCATATCGAAGGGATTTCATGAAGTCCCTTCCAACACAAGAAAGATTAATGCAAATACTTTTCAGATTTTTCCTCAAAGTCCGAGAATCTGGAAAAATAAGCTCCCGGATCTGGAAGAATCCAAACTCTTTAAAGAAAATATGAGAAAAGAAGATATAAGTTTTGACAAAGTTCTTGTTCATTCTTCCTATCTCGTAAATCTTGCAAGTCCCAGAGAAGATGTGAGGGAAAAATCAATAAAATCTCTGATCTCTCAAATTAATATCGTCTCCAGACTCGGTTTAAAATATATCAATATCCATCCGGGAAGTTATCTTTATTCAACTTTGGAGGAAGGGATCGATAAGATTGCCAAAGCTATAGATTTTGTTTTCAATCAGACAGATGATAAAAATATCGAAATTCTGTTGGAGAATGTTGCGAAGAAGGGTACTAATATCGGAGTAAATTTCAAAGAGCTAAAGGATATAATTGATAGAACTGCTTTTAAAAATAAAATGGGAATTACTTATGATACCTGTCACGGTTTCGATTCAAATTATGATATTACAACCGATGAATCGGTTGAGAATTTACTGGACATCATAGATAAAGAATTGGGAATAAAAAGATTAAAAATGATTCATCTCAACGATAGTAAATTTCCACTGGGAGCGGGCAAAGACAGACATGAATGTTTTGGAGATGGAAATATTGCCAAAAGGAATGAGGGATTCAAACCTTTTTTGAGAAATAAAATAATCCGGTCTGTTCCCTGGCTTTTAGAAACTCCCGGCGATGATGAAAAACATAAAGAAGAGATAATTAAAATAAAAAGTTTAATGGGTTGGTGAAATTGTGAAAAAGTATATTGTTGTTACTGGTGGTGTTTTGAGTGGTATAGGAAAGGGAATAGTTTCTGCATCCACGGGAAGAGTTCTGAAAGAATACGGTATAAATATAAATTCTTTAAAAATAGATCCTTATCTGAATGTCGATCCGGGTACTATGAATCCAAATCAGCATGGAGAAGTCTATGTCACTGATGACGGTTATGAAGCTGATTTAGATCTTGGTCATTACGAAAGATTTCTTGGAAAGACTATGGGAAGAGAAAACAATGTAACTGCGGGCCAGATTTACAGGACTATTATCGATGGTGAGAGAAAAGGGGAATTTTTAGGAGCCACAGTTCAGATAGTTCCCCATGTAACGGATAAGATCAAAGAAAGAATAAGAAAAATCGAAGCGGATGTTGTAATGGTCGAAATAGGAGGAACTGTCGGCGATATTGAAGGAGAAATATTTCTCGAGGCCGTCAGGCAATTAACGGTGGAAGAGGGATTGGACAACTTTTTCTTTATCCATGTCACATACGTTCCATATCTAAGAGTAACAAACGAATTCAAGACAAAACCAACTCAGCAATCGGTTCAGTTACTCAGAAGAATAGGTATTCATCCCAATATGATCATCGTCAGGTCGGAAAAGGAAGTTGACTCGGAAGTAATGGATAAAATTTCGCTGTTTGGCGGTGTTCCACATGAGATGGTTATAAACCTTCCGGACTCGAATAATGTTTACAGCGTTCCGGAAATGCTCCATAATAATGGAATACACAATTTAATTTCCAAAAAATTGAATTTGAAATTATCCGGAATATTCAACTGGAAATACCCAACTTCTTTTAAAAACGTGAAAATTGCTCTGATTGGAAAATATTTGGGCACGGATGATGCCTACAAAAGTATTCTTGAAAGTCTGACCCTGTGTGGTGTTAAAAGGCCGGAAGTTCTTGATTCTGAAGATTTAGAAGAAATGACTGAAGAACAGGTTTCAAATCTACTATCGAAATATGATGGACTCATTATTCCCGGCGGCTTTGGTAAAAGGGGAATCGAAGGAAAAATAAAAGCCTGTTCTTATGCGAGGAAAAACGATATACCTATTCTTGGTATATGTCTTGGAATGCAGGTCATGGTGATTGAATACGCGAGAAATGTTCTGGGAATGAAGGATGCCAACTCCGTTGAATTCGATAAAAATACATCATTTCCAGTAATAGATATAATGGAAAAACAGAAAAAAGTTCTGAAGATGGGGGGGACTATGAGACTCGGTTCTCAGAGAGCTATCATAATGAAGGGTTCCAGATTGATGGACATATATGATGGAAAAAGGGAAATATATGAAAGACACAGACATAGATACGAAGTCAATTACGAAAAATTTAAAGAGATGTTTTCCTTCCCGGATAATATAAAGGAAGATACTCTGGTTATTTCTGCAAAAGAAGATTTTGTCGAAGCTGTTGAATTACCTGAGAAATTATTTTATGTGGGAATTCAATACCATCCCGAATTTAAATCGCAAGTTGGTAACCCACACCCATTGTTTAAAAATCTAGTTGAGACAATAACCGGGAATAAATAAATTGTTCACTTTCGATGTGTTAAATTATCCCAGTATTATGGGTATTCTAAATATTACCCCGGATTCTTTCTATGAAAAAAGCAGATTAAAAAATCATTTGAATGCTATCATGAAAGCAAAAGAGATGATTAACGACGGGGCTTCGATTATAGATATAGGCGGAGAATCATCAAGACCGGGTTCCAGATCGGTTCATTGGAAAGAAGAACTCGATAGAATTTTACTCGTTATACGTGAATTGAAAAAAAACAATTTTTTTATATCTGTGGATACTTATCATCCTGAAACTGCGAGAATTTGCCTGGAAAACGGCGTTGAAATGATAAACGATATCTCCGGGTTTACAAATCCGGAAATGGTGGAACTGGTACTGAAATTCAAACCTTATATAGTCCTAATGCATATGAAAGGTACACCCAAGACGATGCAGAAAGAACCTTTTTACAGAGATGTCTGTGCCGAAGTTTACGGTTTTTTAATCGATGGAGCAACTAGACTGGAAAAACTGGGATTACCGGAAGAAAAGATAATAATAGATCCAGGAATTGGATTCGGAAAAAGGTACATCGATAACATGAATCTACTTAAAAATATCGGTTATCTGACTTCAAAAAAATATAAAGTTTTAATAGGGGCCTCAAGAAAAAGTTTTTTGGATGTTATAATTAATGAGCCACCCGAAAACAGATTAGAGGGTACTCTGGCGGTCTCAGATTTATGTTTCAGAAAAAAAGTCGATATTGTAAGGGTACACGATGTTAAGGAACATGATAGGTTTTTTAAAGTGTTAAAAAAACTATATGAAGAGAGTGAATAATATTATGAAGAAGAGAGGTTCAAAATACTGGAAAGAAACTTTTCAAGCATATTTATTTTTATTGCCTTCATTTATAATTCTGGGAATGTTTGTCTTCTGGCCTATAGCATTTTCATTTGTTTTAAGTTTTTTTAAATGGGATTACACCACAACAGAGAAATACTTCATTGGATTTGATAATTATAAGGAACTTTTCAGATTATCTTCACCAATAGATATAAACTTTTTTTATGCCCTCATCAATACTCTCGTTTATTTTTTAGCAGCCTATTTTATCATTACAATTATATACTCCCTTATAAACTCTAAAAAAGAAAATTACGAGAGAAAAATTTACTGGGGATTATCAATCTCTTTAGTTCTACTGGCTTTTTATTTTATCACGAGAAATATTATGCCGGTCTATTCTCTCATGCATTTTTATATATCCGTTATAATAATTGGCTTTTTCATCTTCTTCATATTAAAAAACAAAAAAGAGATTATTTTCACCTTTTTCAGAAAAAAACCGTGGATAAATTTTTTCTTTTTTGTCTTTTTATTTCTTTTATTATCAAGAGTTTTTGTACCTCAAAGTTATGATCTCTTTGATTTCTTTTTCAAAGCCAAAGAAAGTTCGGATTTTTTGAAAGCGATTTTTAATACCATTTATTATGTTATACTATCCGTTCCGATTCAAATATCATTGGCATTGATAATCGCACTTTTATTAAATTCAAGTATAAAACTGAGATCACTTTTCAGAACAGCATATTTCATTCCATTTGTCACTTCCGTAGTTGCCGTATCCCTCGTCTGGCAATGGATGTTCAATGACTCCTTTGGCTTGATTAATTATATCCTGTCATTTATCAATGTAGATAAAATAGCGTGGTTGAAAAAAGAAGTCTGGACTATTCCAACGATCGCCATAGTATCGGTTTGGCAGCATTTAGGTTATACTTCGGTAATATTCCTTGCGGGATTACAGAGTATTGACAGATCTTACTATGAAGCGGCAACCGTTGATGGAGCAAACAGATGGCAGCAATTTAAAAATATAACGTGGCCACTCCTCTCTCCCACCACATTTTTTATAATAATAATAACAATGATAAGTTCGTTCAAGGTTTTTTCTCAAATATTCATTTTATACAGCGGATTGCCAGGTCCGGTTAATAAAAGCGGATTGACACTCGTTTATTATGTTTTTGAAAAATTTTATAACGAACAGAGAATGGGAGTTGCAAGTGCAGCGGCCTATGTGTTGTTTTTAATCATTCTTCTATTAACTTTTATAAATTTCAGAGTCGGCAAAAAAAGTGTTCATTACGAAAGTTAGGTGGGTTGAATGAAAAATTCTTACAAAATTTTTATTTATATAGTTGTAATCTGCGGGGCAATTTTAATGCTCCTGCCATTTGCCTGGATGGTGGACACTTCATTCAAAGCGTCCAGTGAAGTGAGTACCTGGCCTCCAAAATGGACAACTAAAAATGCAGCTCAGTCCTATATTTTCAATACTAAAATACAGAAAAAAACGAGTGGAAGCGGTGTGGATTTAACTTCTCTGAGTTTAAGTGAATTCAAAAATTTTTCGGCTTTGTTATCCGAAAGAACGGGTGATAACATATTAGTTTTAACATTGGATGATGATCCGATCAGAAGGGGAGAAGTGGAGTTACTTCTTTTGAACAATGAAGGTGAATCAGCTTTTTATGCCCTGAATATTTCTGAAGCCGACAAGGCAAACTTTTTTAACGAATTCGGCAGTTATGAAGAATTACCGGAAGAATATTCTTTTATTAAAGATATTGAAACAAAAAATATCGATGAATTCATCAACGAATATCTGGATTCGAGCGAATATTCAACTACGGGATTCATGAGACGAATAATCTTTGTTTCTGAAATTGACGGCACTTTAAATAAAATAAAAACCACTTTAGAAACGAGTATTTATAATCCCTTTAAAGAGTTACCAACGGATACAGAAAAAACAAAAATTATAAAAACCAATATTAAAAGCAAATTAGAAGAAGAAACCTCAGAAATAATTGATTTAATCGGAAATACTGAAGAAGAATTATTGGGATTCAGAAAAGGGGAGCAGGCCGTTTTATTCAGTGAAGAGCTGTTAAAAATCACAAATACGATCGAGAAAATAGACTCATATATCGATGAATCTTTCAGTAACATCTTCACATATCTTAATGAAACTATTCCGGAAGACGATAGATTTTTGAATATGGCAAAAAGTCAATTTGAAAAAATATACTCCGGTAACTTAGAAAAAAGACTTTCCGAGTGGAATAATTTAATCAACCAATACATTTTCATCAAAAATTTTTATTCAACACAGCAGATAAATCAAATTGACTCAATCAAGATAACGGGAAAAATCAGAAATAACGAAGAGATATATAATTCCCTCGTAAACAAAATTGATAACTGGAATGTTCCCAACGATATGAAAAATGAAATATTGGGCAGAATTTCCATCAACAATATTTTAGATTCCAACAACATTTTTCTGGATCTCATGGATGGAAAAATGATTGATAAGATAAAAAAACTCGATGAAGATTACATGGATATTTTCAGCGACGTCAATGAAAATTTAAACTTGATAAAATCCTCCATGTATTTACTCGAGAATGAAAATCTGAAAGCTGAAATTGAAAATTTTCTTAACAGAGATCAAGATAATGGAAATTATGAAAAGTTGAAAGAACTTCTATCAGCACTCTCAAACGAAGTGGGGCAGAGTTTTGTCTATGCGGCATTATTCAGTGATTTTGATTCCTTCTCTTCATCTTTTGGAAGCGATAATTTAATGAGCATCATTTATGAAAGGTGGAAACAAATAGATTGGATCGGTGAGTTCTCAAAAATCTTTTCGGATTCCATGGGAGAACTGGATCTTTCTGAAAAACCGGAGATAGTTGATAAAGTCTACTATAGAGGAAGATTGAGTGACTCGAATAAATCCTTTGAAATTGTTTTCAAAGATATTTCGGCAGTTTGGTTTAAAGATGATGTGTCTTATGGGAAAGTTAATTATACATTCGGGGAAGTATTTTTGAACTTCTGGCAAAATTATGCCGATGCCTGGAATGCGGCTCCGTTTGGAAGATACTATTTCAACACGGTATTCGTTGCCATAGTCACAACGGTTCTGGAAATTATTTTTGCTGCTATGGCAGCTTTTGCATTTGCAAAAATGGAATTTTTTGGAAAGAAATTTATTTTTTCTCTCTTTCTCGCAACAATGATGGTGCCCGGAGAAGTTCTGCTCGTTCCAAACTTCATAACGCTTACAAATCTTGGATGGGTAGATACTTATTATGCACTGATCGTTCCCTGGGTTGTCAGTGTTTTTGCAATTTTCCTGCTGAGGCAACACTTTATGACTATCCCAGATGAGCTTTACGATGCCGCAAAAATCGATGGAATGAATAAATGGAAATTTTTATGGGGTGTGATGGTTCCCCTGTCAAAACCGGCAATAATAACCGGTGCGCTGTTGAAATTTGTTGGAAGCTGGAATTCATTCCTATGGGTTTTGATTATAACAAAAAGTCCCGAGTACAGAACATTACCGGTCGGACTACAGAATTTCAGCAGTGCCACCGGTACGGAATATAATCTGTTAATGTCTGCCGCTACATTTTCAATTATTCCGGTAGTCGTATTGTTTTTAGTCACTCAGAAATACTTCATAGCGGGTATATCAAGGAGTGGATTAAAATAGCCAAAAGAAAGGGAATAAAACCTATTCTGGTCGTTTTTATATTAATTCTGTTATTTTTAGCATATGTGAATATAAAAACAATCGTAGAATACAATACAATTAAAGATAAACTGGAGATAGTAGAAGATTCTTATAAAAAATTAGAGGAAGAATTAAAAATGAAACAACAACAGTTAAATATACTTCAGGACTCTGTTGAAAAAGGAAGAACAGGGGATAACAGATGATGAACTACGTCGTAACAACATCAAACAGGCCAAAATATGAACAAATAGTTGCAGCAAAAAAAATTGCGGAAGAATATAAAGTGAAATTTATAAAAAGAAAATCTATCGGTAGTTATGTGGCAGAGAATGACATAGATTTTTATTATATTCTGGATAAAAATAATCAATTGAAAATCTACGATGGCAAAGAAATGTTCTTCTTTCATCCGTCCATGTCCAAAGTTAGGCAAAAAAATTTAAAGGATGGGCAGAGAGACCATTTAATAGAATCAATAAATCCGGCAGGCGATGAGAAAATATTGGATTTAACTTTCGGGTTGGGAAGCGAAGCCCTTTTAATGGCAAAATTCCTGACCACGGGAACGGTGACCGGCATAGAAGCTTCAATTCATATTTACAGAATCGTTTCGTACGGACTTAAAAATTATCCTTATCAATATGAATGGCTGAAAGAAGCTGCTTCTAAAATCGAAATAATCAATATGAACATGAAACAATATTTAAAAGAGGAAGCCGATGACTCTTTTGATATTGTTTATTGCGATCCGATGTTCGACATTCCTATATTAAAATCAAATTCATTGAACCCCATAAGAAAATTCGCGAGTTATGATACCGTTGAAGATGAAGATTTTGAAAACATGCGAAGAATAAGCAGAGATAAAATTATAATTAAAAGCAGAGTAACGGACAGATTATTTAAGAAGATCAATGAATACGGATTTGAAAACATCAATGGAAGCAAAAGATCCGGAATTATGTATGGTGTAATGAGTGTAAAATGAGAATCCCCATTATTTTAGGCCCGACAGCCGTTGGAAAAACAGAACTTTTAATCGAACTTTCAAAAAAGTACAACTTTCAGATCATATCCATGGACTCAAGGCAAGTATATAAATTAATGAATATCGGGACAGCAAAACCTACGAAAGAAGAAAATAAACTGATCAGACACCACTTAATCGATTACGTAGATCCTGAAGAACATTATGATGTCAATAAATATTTGAAAGATTCAAAAATTATAGAAGAAAAACTTTTATCGAACGACATAGTACCGGTCTATGCTGGGGGTACGGGACTTTATGCCGACGCAATCACAAAAGGGCTGGTGGAAGGAATTCCGGGAAATGATTTCGTCAGAAAAACCCTCAAAAATATTGACCAAAATCAAAGCGGATATTTATATGAAATTCTGAAAACAGTCGACCCTGTTGCCTTCACCAGGATTCATTCCAACGATTCGAAAAGAATTTCAAGATATTTAGAAGCATTTATGTTAAACGGTATCCCTCTTTCAAAATTACAGAATAATGATCAAATGGATAAAAAATATCAAATTATTTTTTTGAACAGAGACAGAAAAGAATTACACGACAGAATTTCAAAAAGGGTCGATTCAATGATAAATAAGGGGCTCTTTGAAGAGGTGTTAAAATTATATAAAATGGGTTATAATAAATCAAACGGGTCCTTTCGCACCATTGGGTATTCGGAGGTTTTTGATTATTTAGACGGTACAATTGGAAAGGAAGAATGTATTGAATTAATAAAGCGGAATACAAGAAGATACGCCAGACGGCAAATAATATGGTTCAGAAGATATGCCGATTCAATACAGATAAATTTAAGTGATACAGATACAAAAAATATTCTTATGATATTTTCTATTATTTTTAATGACTTTTGGGGGGATAATTATGGCCGAAAAATTTAATTTACAGGACAGGTTTCTTAACACTTTGAGAATTCAGAAAATAGAAGTGAAGATTTTCCTTGATGGAGGGTTCCAGACAAAGGGAATCGTAAAATCGTTTGATAATTTCACTGTTTTGCTTGAAAACGAAAACGAACAGGCTTTGGTCTATAAGCACGCTATTAAAATGATGGAACCAAAAAAATATGTAAAATTATCATCGTAGCAAGTATTGGAGGAATATAACTGAAAAGCGCACTATTATTAGCTGTTTTTAATAGAGAAGAATATAAAGAAAGTGAAGAAACAATTAATGAAATAAAAGATCTATCGAACACATTGGGAATAAAAATAATTCAAACCGTAATTCAAAAAAGAGAATTTCCTGATCCGAGAACTTATCTGGGCAAGGGAAAGTTTTTTTATGCAAAAGATATTTCGAATTCCCTGAAAGTGGATATTATAATAACCGTTTCGGATTTAAAACCTTCTCAACACACGGAATTAAAGAAAAAATTCAAAAAAGAAGTGCTGGACAGAAGCGAAGTAATTCTGAATATATTTGAAAAACACGCCACTTCACGTGAGGGTAAGCTGGAAGTGGAACTGGCAAAATTGACATATGCACTTCCCAGATTAAAGGGATCCGAAAAGGGGATGTCGAGAGTAGCCGGTGGAATAGGTACCAGGGGCCTTGGAGAGCAAAAATTAGAATTGGACAGGAGAAAAATATCCAAAAATATAAGCGCTTTAAAAAATGAACTGGAAGAAATAAACAAACAGAGAATACTCAACAGAAAAAAAAGAGAGAAGAGTGAGATTCCGCTTATTTCCATCGTCGGTTATACCAACGCCGGAAAATCTTCCCTGTTGAAAAAAATGACCAACAAAGACGTTTTAATTGAAAACAAATTATTTTCAACGCTGGATACAAAATCCTCAGAGTTGCTTCTTCCGGGCGGCAGAAAAATAATAATTTCAGATACGGTTGGTTTTATAAACAGGTTGCCGCACGAACTCATGAAATCATTCCGGTCCACACTGGAGGCGGCCAGATATTCGGATTTGTTAATTATCGTTGTCGATATAAGTGATAAAAAAAATGAAAGCAAACTGAAAACAGTGTTTTCTACCCTCGACGATATTGGTGCGGGCGATAATCCCTTTATTCTTGTATACAACAAAATTGATCTTGTATCCGACGAAACAATACAGAGATTACAGAAAAAGAATGACGGGGCCGTATTCATCTGTGCGAAAAATGGGTTTAACATAGATTCACTATTCGATAAAATAAATGAATGTATTTCAAACAATGAACAAATATACGAAATAAACTTCGATATTAAAAATATGGCGCTTTTTATGAAAATGAGAAGTTATGTTAATATAATATCTGAAAAGTATCTTGACGGAAGGGTGAAAATAAAATTTATTTCTTCTCTCAGGGTTTACAATGAATTGGCGAATGCGATTCCGGAGGTATAGATGAAGAAACTTTTAACGATTCTTTCCCTCGTTTTTTTGATCGTTTTATCATTTGGGGAAGAATTTTTAAAAATGCCACTCAACAGACAGATCGAAATAACTGGCTATTTCGGCGAATATAGAACGGGTAACGAGATTGTGGGACCTCATTTTCATGTGGGAATTGATTTTTCTACCGGCGGATTAAACGGAATCGAAATACTGGCACCTGCTGCAGGATACGTTGAATACTTTTATATAAACGACCCGCTCTATGGAAACGGACTCGTTTTATACGTTCCGTCATTTAAAAACAAAATCACAGGTGAAAATGGAATAAAAGTAAATTTTGCTCATCTTCAGAGCATCGGAAGCACTAAAAATTCCAACGGAGAGTTACTTCGGAAGATATTCGATAAACTTCTGAAAAGTTCTGACAATGAATACAGGAAAGTAAATCTTTCAGACAACAGGATCGAATTCAAAGCTGGAGAAGCGTTGGCCCTGTCAGGTGATACTGGTAATGTTCCCCCTCATTTGCACCTTGAAATCCTTGACGTAGACGAAAATATATATATAAATCCTGCCTCGTATTTTGATTTTGATTATTCTGAAACCGAAATGGGTATTACTGGAGTGAAAATCAACGGGGAAGATTATACGGATAAAACCGTGTTTCCTATCTCTGAGGATTCCGATTTTTATATAAGACCGGAAGTTAAATTGAGGTACAATATAAATCCGAAAATAATATCCGTAAGATTGAACAACACGTCGGTTTTTCAGATAGATTTTTCTTATATACTGACTGATGATCTGTTCAGTCCTGAGAAAATTTATATCGATTCGACCAATTCCGAATATTGGTATTCATTAATTAATGATTCAAAATTGAGTATAATAGTATCAAATTTGTGGAAAGATATTGATTTTTCAACATCCTACGAAGGAGAAATTATGATTGAGGATAATTGGGGAAATCAATACATTAGATCTTTCAGGATGGTTCCGGGAGGTGGATAGATGGGTCTGTTCAGTAAAAAACCGAAGGATATTAATAAAAATCCATTTTATGAATCTGGATCGGCAATAGTGATTTATTTTAAATGCAAGAAATGTGGTGAAGTTTTTATGAGCCATTTGAGAAAGTATTATGATATAACCGTAAATTACGGTCAGGATGGGGCCGCCTACAGATTGGATAAAGAATTTATAGGCGGGGATTGCCAGAATAAAATTCATATTTATGCTGATTTTAAAAGAAATTTTAAACCAATAAATTTTGAGATTTCAGGTGCAAGCTTCATATCGAAAGAAGAATATGCACAGAACAAAAAATGATAGTTTAATATTGAAGAATGGGAGGAAATAAATGAAAAAGTGGTTATTTACCAGTGAAAGTGTCACAGAAGGCCATCCGGATAAGATGGCAGATCAAATTTCGGATGCAATATTAGATGCACTATTGGAACAGGATCCAAATTCACGTGTAGCAGTTGAAACCCTATTGGCAACCGGTGCGGTTATTGTGGCCGGTGAAGTTAGTACCAAAGCTTATGTGGACATTGCAAATATTGTTAGAAATACAATTTCAGATATAGGTTATACGAGAGCGAAATATGGATTTGATTCCGAAACCTGCGCGGTGTTATCATCTATCGATGAGCAATCACCCGATATCGCCTTAGGAGTAAATAAATCTCTTGAAGCGAAAGAAGGCGGAGCTGATGAATTCGATCTGGGTGCCGGAGACCAGGGTATGATGTTTGGTTTCGCCACTAATGAAACGGAAGAATACATGCCGCTGCCAATTGTATTGGCACACAAATTGGCCAGAAGACTGGCCTTCGTGAGAAAAAATGACCTCGTTAAAGGGTTCAGACCCGATGGAAAAACCCAGGTTACCGTTCAATATGAAGATGGAAAACCACTCGGCATAACAGCCATTGTTGTTTCCACTCAACATTCGGATGAGTTGACCCACGATGAAATAGAAAAAGAGGTAATAGAAAAGGTAATCAAGCCGGTGATTTCTAAAGATTTGCTTCTCGATGGATATAAAATTTATGTCAATCCCACCGGAAGATTTGTAAAAGGTGGGCCTGCTGCCGATGCAGGATTGACCGGAAGAAAAATAATAGTCGATACATATGGAGGATTTATTCCCCACGGGGGTGGAGCATTTTCAGGAAAAGATCCAACGAAAGTCGACAGATCCGCTCATTACATGGCAAGATACGTTGCAAAGAACGTTGTTGCAGCAGGATTAGCCGATAAAGCCATGATTCAGCTTGCCTACGCGATTGGTGTCGCTTCACCCGTATCATTCATGATCGATGCCTACGGAACGGAAAAAGTTCCTCTGGATGAGTTGGAAAAAGCAATTTTAAAAGAATTCGATTTAAGACCTGCCGCGATAATCGAAAGGTTGAACTTAAAAAGACCTATTTACAGACAAACAGCTGCTTATGGTCATTTTGGCAGAAACGATCTTAATTTACCATGGGAGAAGCTGGATGCGGTAGAAAATTTAAAGGAGTCTTTTAATTTATAAATTAATATGATAAAATAAGCAGGAAAAAAGAGAACAAAAGGAGGAAATGATTAGGTGCCTAACAATGAATCTAACAAAAAAAGAGTGAAGCAAACAGCAACAAAAAGGGCTAGAAATAAAACATATAAAACAAGATTCAGAAATGTTACGAAAAGTTTGTTGATCGCTATAGAAGAAAAACAAGATCTGGAATCAGTAAACAGCAAACTGGTAGAAGCTTATTCAACTTTGGATAAAGCCGCTAAAAAAGGAATAATCCATAAAAATCAAGCATCCAGAAGAAAAGCCAGACTCAACGCAAAAGTTAAAAATTACGCTGAATCACTATAAAAAATGAAGCGACTTTTTTGAAGTCGCTTTTTTTATATAAAAGGATTATAATATTATTATCTTTAATAGTCGGGAGAAAAAGATGAAAAGCGCTTCTTTGAAGCTTATGGGAGTAATAGGGGTTATTATAGGGTTAATAATATTATTTTTTCCATTTATTCCTTTTATTACCGGGGAAAGGTCATATTCCGGCGGTTCTTTTCTTGGTTTGATTCCGGCGATAATAGTTTTCAATATAGCTTCATTATTTTTCAAAAAATCAAAAAAAGTTGATGACAAAAATTGGGAAAAATTTTCCAATATTTCTTATGGTGGAAAAAACAAAATGAAAGATTTCAGTGGAATCGATTTTTCTCAAAGCGATGCTAAAGAAGAAATGATTTACGATGACTTTAAATACGAAGATAAAAAGAAACCTGTGATTCTAGCAAGATGTCCGAAATGCGATAGAGAAAATCCCTATGGGGCATCCAATTGCAGTAATTGCGGTACGGATTTAAGAAATTTAAACAGATGTGATTTTTGCGGGAAATTGAATAATAAAAATAATCGCTTTTGTAAAAACTGTGGCCATGATTTTACCCTGTCTTAAAATTTGTCAAAAAAAACTGAAAAACTCATAAAAAAATAAATTCCCTTATTGACTATGGGAAGAAATTCTGGTATATTATACTTCGTACGGGGAGTGGCGCAATTGGCAGCGCACCGGTTTTGGGAACCGGGGGTTGCAGGTTCAAGTCCTGTCTCCCCGACCACGTACGAGCGGCTGTAGCTCAATTGGTAGAGCACTAGCCTTCCAAGCTGGGGGTTGCGGGTTCGAGTCCCGTCGGCCGCTCCATTTGTTATGATGCACCTATGGCTCAACTGGACAGAGCATTTGACTTCTAATCAGAGGGTTGCAGGTTCGAGTCCTGCTAGGTGCACCACTTATATGGTGGCTATAGCGCAGGGGTAGCGCGCCTGATTGTGGCTCAGGGTGTCGTGGGTTCAAATCCCACTAGCCACCCCATTAATTAGGAAAGCGCTCGTGGCTCAACTGGATAGAGCATCGGACTTCGACTCCGATGGTTGCGGGTTCGAACCCTGCCGGGCGCACCAAGAAAATTATTTTCAATTCTACTAAATATAAGTTTTCGATCAAGTACATTTAACGCAAAGGAGGAAGCAATAATGGAAGTATTAAAAATTTCTTCAAAATCAAAACCAAATGCAGTAGCAGGAGCGCTTGCTGGAGTGCTGAGAGAAAGTGGATCGGTGGAATTACAGGCCATTGGTGCCGGAGCAGTTAATCAGGCAATAAAAGCAATTGCAATAGCGAGAGGATATGTTGCACCGAGTGGAATGGATTTAGTTTGTGCACCATTTTTTTCAGATGTTGAAATAAACGGTGAAGAAAGGACTGCGATAAAATTCACAGTTATTCCTAAAAAGTAATAAACAACCCCTGATTTTTGGGGGGTTATATTTTTACTTTGAACATTTAAATATTTTGATTACTACGGGTTCTTCAAATGACCCATTTTTGTTTTATGAAGTATTTTTCAAATTAACGAGTGATTAATTCCTTTTTATTTTTATTATTCAATAAAACACATTATAGGTGCTTTTCTATTTTATCTATAAATAATTGACTTCTACTTATATTAATCATTTTATATATTTTATCATCGTTTTTTCACTTTTTTATCTTTCACAATATAAACCTATAAATTTTTAAAATACTGTCTTTATATAATTTTTAAAAGCGGTGTTTAGAAAATTTAAAAGAGGCTCAATGATCTTTTTATTTTCTGCAAATTTTTTTATGTTTATTTTTAGGCTTACATATGCTTTTCGTTTAATATGCGCTATTATTCTATATGTTGATTGCAAAATTATCAATGATCTACTTTCAATACAACTTTTAAAGAGTACTCATCTCCACAAATTTTTCATGAATAATCACTTATCATTTTAGTAGCTTTTCTTTTTTATTTTTGAAATATATTAATGCGTATACTTGATTTCTTTTATATTATTTATTTTATTATTATTTTTCTATATCATTTTATTTTTTGCTAACGTTTTGTTTTATAAAAATTTCATACCATTAATATTTTTATATTAGTTTTAAGGTTTTACTAGTATGCATTTTGATTAATAAAAACTAAAAATTATTTATTTATACAATAAGTGTGATTACATTTGATTATATGCGATTATATTAAAATAACTTCTTTTAATAAACAATCGCATATAAAAGAGTATTTTGACAAAAAAAATATTTATGATAATATCAATATGTAATACACACATCGCATTCGTATATTACGAATTACAAAGGTGAAAAAATGGGACAAAAATATTTGAAATCAGTTAAAAGAGCCATTGATATCCTAAAGTACATTGGGAATAATCAGAAGAAAGGTTTAACTTTAAAAGAAATTGCTGATAAATTTGAAAAAACGCCTAGTACGATACTGCCTATTTTAAATACTCTGGTTGATGAAAAAATAATTGAAAACAAAAATAATTTTTATAAATTATCTTTAGGTATTTTAGAGTTATCTTTTCATGTTTCTACTGAACTTAATATAAAAGAAATTTCCCATAAATATCTTGAGGAAATTTCAAAGAGATTACAAGGTAATTCACATTTGGGGGTTTACTCTGATGGCAAAGTTATATATGTAGATAGAGTAGTAAATTCTCCGAGAGGATATATATATACTAATATTGTCGGTATGGTGGCATATGCATATAGAACAGGCTTGGGAAAGGCATTATTGGCTTTTCAATCTCAAGAGGAGATATATAAATATATTTCAGAAACAACTTTTGAAAAACGTACACCTTATACTATTGTCGAAAAAAGAGAATTTTTAGAAAACTTGAATGAAGTAAAAAAGAGAGGCTATTCATATGATATTCAAGAATCAAATGAAGGTGTAAGTTGTATAGGAATTCCAATTTTTTCAAACGATAAAATTCCTGTTTGTGCAATTAGTATTTCTGTTCCACACAGTAAGTTTGTAGATAATAAGAATTTCATGCTGAAAGAAATGCTCAAAGCAGCAAAAAAAATAAGTGAGGAAATAAGGCAATTAGAGGGAAAAAGCAAATGAGAAATTGATTTTATGAGACAAATAATTTAGTATCAAAAAGCGAAACGACAAAAACAAAGATTTTTAAAGTTTGTGTTTATACAATAAATAGGTGTATACATTGTGAGATTTAAAAAAGCTTCATAAATTTTGTTGTAGTCATTTTTTTAAAAAAGTGATTGCTTGAAACAAAATCTAGATTTTTCTATATTATGGAAAAATTTGTTTGCTTTATTCGATAGGGTGTTTCTGAGAATCTTTGTGTAGGATTGAAGAAGATAAATTTTATGAACAATTTTAAATATTTTTCAAGGTCGATAGACCAAAAAACCGAAAGGAGTTGGGTAAAATGAAGAAATTTGCTATCGTGTTATTGGTAATTTTGGTAGCTGTGATTCTTTACGCTAAGCCAAAATTAGAAGTATGGGGAAGAGCAACTTTCGTTCCAGAACAAAACACTTGGATGACAAACAAAGTGAATGACTGGGCAGAGGCGAATGATGTTGAAGTTAATTTCTTGTTGGTTCCAGTTGAGCAATTCAATAGTAAAATGTCCGCCGCATTGCAAACTGGAAATCTTCCCGATGTGGTCATTCATGGATGGCCTGTAGCACAACCCGCTGAGGAAGGATTACTGTTACCTTTGGATGATGTGGTAGATAAATTGGGAAGGGATGACTTTTTTCCATTCAAATTAAATGAAGACAGGGTCGATGGAAAGGTCTACGGTATTCCAACATTCTATGAACCATATTTGTACCATATTAGGATTGACCTTTTCGAAGAAGCCGGCATCGAAATTCCAACAAATTATGCGGAATTAGCGGAGGCAGCTGTTAAATTGTCAGATCCTTCGAGAGAATTTTACGGTCTTGGTTTTTCTCTGGGTAGATCGATGGATTCAAATAATCATTTCATAGATGTTTTAATCAATCACAATGGTGGGTATTTAGCTGAAAACAATGAAATAGTATTTAACTCAGTTGCGACTTATGAGTCGTATGCATGGATCAAATATCTTTATGATAACGAAGCGATACCAACAAGAGGAATGATCGATATCGGTAATAACAACGCGTATATTAACGAGAATATCGCAATGACTTCGAATCCTCCGAGTATTTATTACTCTCTTAAAAGAAGCAAACCAGAATTAGCAGAAGTGACCAAGTTATACAGTATTGGGGAAACTACGGATGGTGGAGAAGAATCTTGTTTTGTTTTCAGTACTACCGAATACCCTGAATTGTCGAAAGATCTTATCTACACTTTCTTTGCAGACAAAGAAGATTACAGAGTTAACTTTATTGAATCATCTGAATGTTACGGACTTCCAATATTCATCAGTCAGGCTGAAATAATTTCCGAGCAATGGAAAAATGGACAATGGGAAGGATTTGGACAAGATCCAATGGAAATAATTCTCTCAATTAAACATGTATCCAATCCTACAGCCTTCCCATTAAATGAAGCAACAAGCATCTCAGACACAGCACAAATGACTTTTATTTGGGCAGATTCTGTGACTGATCTTCTGTTCAATAATAGAAATATAACAGATATTGTTAAAGATGTTGTTAATAAATTAGAAGAACTCAAAGAATAAACTTTTTTGTAACAAACATGGAGAGGGCCCACTCTCCATGTTTATTAATTGGAGGCATTAAAATGTTAAAATCTTCTAGACTCAAAACTTTATCAAATTTGTGGTTTGTTATTCCAGTTATAATAATAATTGCTTCATTATTGGTCTTCCCATTATTTTTCGGTGGTTATTTATCTTTCTTTAAATCTGTTTTCAGGGGCGTGCCAAAAACATTTCAAGGATTTACAAATTATGTAAAGGTGCTTACAGATATTGACTTTTATAAATCATTTTTGAGAACCGGAATTTATACTGCCTCGGCTATTATCATCAAAATTATATTGGGAATATTATTTGCTCTTGCGTTGAACAAAAAATTCAGAGGAATTGGTATTTTTAGGGGAATTGCATTGATACCGTGGTCAATACCTCCATTTGTAGTTGCACTGATATGGTATGGGATTCTAGATTGGTCTGGCCCAATAAATGAAATACTTCATTCGTTAAATATTCAAACTGTCGATTGGTTCAGTTATGATACTGCTCTAATAACAATAATTATGATAAATATTTGGAAAGGCTGGCCCTTCTTCTTTATGAGTGTTTTATCAGGCTTACAAGCTATTCCTGATCAATTGTACGAGGCTGCTGAAATCGATGGTGCCGGTGTTTGGAAGAGTTTTTGGAAAATCACTTTACCGTCATTAAAACCGGTTATATTAACAACAACTCTTCTTTCAACAATATGGACTTTCGGAGAATTTGAAACTGTTTATCTAACCACTGCGGGAGGCCCTGGAGATGCCACAAGAACACTGCCGATATTGATATACGAAACAGCGTTCAGCAAATTTAAACTTCCCTTGGGAATAACGCAAAGTATATTAATTCTCCCCATATTTTTAGTTGCAATATTTTGGGTGGTAAAACTCATGGCTAAAACAGAGGGTGATTTATAGTGACGAGAAAAAAGAGAATGAAAATAATAAAAACTTTGAGAATAATCACGATAATAATAATGACTTTAATGATATGCACCCCTTTATACTGGGTAGTATTGACATCCTTTAAACCTGATACGGAAACAATGGGTGATGGATTGGGTAGATTATGGTCGGATAATTTCACACTGGATAATTATAAAAAAGTTTTTGTTTACAATCCTATGTGGGAAGGATATTTGGGAAAAAACCTGTGGCCCGCTATCCTTAACAGTTTGTATATTTCCGGTGTTGTAACATTAATAGCCGTTGTAGTTGGAATATTCGCTGCTTACGGTTTAACAAAGTTTCCGACAAAATTCAATCCATCGGTTTCGTCATTTGTATTATTTGCTTATGTTTTCCCGCCTTTTATATTAGTAGGTCCTCTATCTATCCTTTTGAATAAGTTGGGTGTACTTGATACCAGAGTAGGTGTAATTCTCGCACATTTATTGATTGCGGTTCCGTTTACGACTTGGATGATGAGAAGTTATTTTTTAAATATACCAAAATCTTTAGTTGAAGCCGGCTTAATAGATGGTACGACAAAAGTTGGTGCATTATTCAGAATAGTTCTTCCTTTGGCCGCTCCAGGTATGGTCACTTCTTCCGTTTTTGCTTTTACCAGATCATGGGCCGACTTATTATATTCACTTGTAATAATAAATTCTACAGATAAAATGACTTTACCTTTAGCGATAACTATGATGAAAGTGGGTGATGTTTACCAGTGGGGTGTATTGATGACGGCTGCTTTAGTCGCTGCAGCACCTCCAGTAATTATATATGCAATTTTGCAAAAATATGTTGTGGGTGGAATGACCGCCGGTGCAGTTAAATCTTAGAAAAAAGGAGAAAAAATTATGGCAAAAGTTGTTTCTTTTGGTGAAACCATGATAAGATTATCGACTATCAGGCAGGAAAGAATTGAGCAATCTCAATATCTTGAGTTTCGTTCGGCAGGAGCAGAATCTAATTTTTGCTTGGGATGCACGAGAATGGGGGTCGAAACAGTTTGGGTTTCAAAATTAACAAATAACGCGTTGGGAAAATCAATAGTGAACAATTTGAATCGTTATGGAGTAAACACATCGATCGTATGGACGAACAAATACAGAGTCGGAACATATTATATAGAATACGGGGCATTTCCGAGAAATACTCAAGTGATATACGACAGAAATGGTTCGGCTGTGAGATATATTGAATCCAGTGAAATTGATTGGAAAGTACTGGAGAATGCTGATTTAATACATTTAACTGGAATAACGTTGGCCCTTGGAGAGAATACAAAAGCTGTAATGATGGATTTTATCGAAGAAGCCAAAAAAAGAAATATAAAATTGAGTTTTGATGTAAATTATAGATCAAAACTATGGTCACCAGAAAGGGCTTGCAAAGAAATTTCCCAGGTTTTAAAACTGGGATTCGATTATCTTTTTGTGAGTTTAAAAGATGCAGAGACTCTATTTAAGGTTAAAGGTACAAATAAAGAAATTGTAACCTGGCTTAAGGGCAAATTTAAATCAAATCTTGTAGTTCTCACACTCGGTGCTAAAGGTGCAATGGCTTTCGACGGAGATAAAATATATGAAGAATCCACTAAAACATCTGATACTGTTGACCCAATTGGTTCTGGAGATGCTTTTGATGCCGGGTTTGTTTCTTCCTTGATGAAGGGTAATAACATTGAAAAATCACTGAAAATTGGAAACTCATTGGCTGCGTTAAAAAGAACTATCATTGGAGACGAACCAATATTCAATTATGAAGAAGTATTGAATATAACAAATATTAATAATAAAGGAATAGAGAGGTGAAAACATGCTAAATAAATGGAGAGGTATCTATCCAGCAATGGTTACTCCCTTCAACGAGGATGAGAGTATTGATAAAAAATCGCTGGTTAATTTAGTGAACTTCCTTGAAGAAGGTGGGGTTAGAGGAATTTACGCTCTTGGAACAACAGGAGAATTTCCCCATCTCACCAGTCAGGAGAGGTACGATGTGATAGAAATTGTTTCAAAAACATCGAAAAATATGAATGTTATAGCCAACATTGGTGATATTACAACAAAAAAAACGATTGAGAATGCGAAATTACTGGAGAAAATAGATGGTGTTGATGCTGTGGCTGTTGTTTCTCCGTATTATTACATTCTCAATCAAGAACAAATAACGGAACATCATTTGAAAGTTGGAAAAAATATTAATTTTCCATTTTTTCTTTACTATATTCCTCAAATGACAAAATTGCCTATCAGTATGAAATCGTTGGAAAAAATTGCGAGTCTTCCTAATTTTGTCGGACTTAAGGATAGTTCTCATGATATAAGTTGGTATGGAGAAGCCAAAGATATTATAGAGGGAAAAGTATATTTAACCGGAAGCGATGCACTCATATACCATTTTCTCAATGCCGGATCCAGTGGGGCCGTCGCAGCAACTGCATGCGCTTCACCTAAGTTACTTTCGGATTTAATGAAAGCGTATGATAGTGGAGATATCAAAAAAGCAATTGAATTACAAAAAATTGTATGCTCACTAAGGAAACTGATCAAAATGTTTCCTTCATTGTCCGGATTTAAAGCTTTATTGGAGTATCAAGGTATTTGCAAAAGATATATGAGGTCGCCATTAACATCTGTTACAGACAAACAGATGGAAGAAATAGATGAATATCTTTCAAAGGATACAGATTTAGCAGCTTACGTCAGGAGGAATTGAGATGACAAAGTTTAAAGTATACGTTACAGATTATGACAATCCCGATGTGAATATAGAAAGGGATATTTTAACTAAGGAAGTTGATGCGGAAATTTTAGAATTACATACAAGAGATCCTAAGATTTTAATGCAAAAGTTGAAAGACGCAGACGCAATATTGACACAATATGCTCCGATGAATAGAGAGATTATTTCATCGTTGAAAAAATGTCAGGTGATAGCAAGATACGGTATCGGATATGACAATGTTGATGTTGAAAGCTGTACTGAAAATGGAATTATAGTATTAAATGTTCCCAGTTATTGTGAAGAAGAGGTATCGGATTCTGTGATTGCAATGTCCTATGCTTTAACGAAAAAACTAAATTTTTACCATAAAAATTTATTAAAAGAAATATGGGATTGGAAACCTGGAGTTCCAATACATAGATTCGACAAATTAAAAGCAGGATTACTCGGATTCGGAAATATTTCAAAGTTCGCAGCAAAAAAATTCAAAGCTCTGGGGTTAGAAGTGATGGTTAATGATCCATTTATTTCTGATGAAATATTCGAAGAACATGGAGTAAAAAAGGTTACCTTCGATAAATTGATTAAAGAAAGCGATATTCTTTCAATTCATGTTCCATTAACTCCTAAAACTAAACATCTGTTAGGAAAAAAAGAATTCGATTTAATGAAAAATACTGCAATTATAATAAACACTTCAAGGGGCGCGATTATCGATGAAAATGCATTGATAAACGCTTTACATGAAAAAAGCATAGCTGCTGCAGGTTTAGATGTATTTGAAAACGAACCTGTGAGTAAAGATAACCCGCTTTTATCAATGGATAATGTTATCGCAACTCCACACTGTGGTTGGTATTCGGAAGAATCGAAAATTGAAATAAGAAAAAAGATTGCCACAAATGTATTAAAAGTTCTAAAAGGAGAAGAGCCATATGGATTTGTAAATAAAAAAGAGCTCGGGAGAGTATAACATATGAAAATCGTAAAAATTGAACCGTTTGTCGTTGGAAATCCATGGAAAAGTTGGGTGTTTTTCAGATTGACTACTGACGATGGTTACACGGGTATATCAGAGAGTACATTGAATGGATTTGCCCTTTCAGTTGTACAGTCGGTTAAAGAACTTTCTCCTTATTTTATGAATAGAGATCCTCATGATATAGAAAGAATAGCGTATGATATGTTTGCTCATGTATTCTCGAGGGGAGGAATGATACATAAAAGTGCAATAACCGCGATAGAAGTAGCCTGTTGGGATATTATCGCAAAACATGCCGGCGTTCCACTGTGGAAATTAATTGGTGGAAAATTTAATGAAAAGCTTCTTTGTTATGCAAACGGTTGGTACAGACACGAAAGAACGCCTGAAGAATTTGCAAAAAGTTCAAAAAAGGTTGTAGATATGGGATATAAAGCTTTGAAATTTGATCCCTTTGGAGATATTGCCGGAGTGGTCACATTGAAGGAAATCAGGGAATCAATGGAAATTGTTGAAGCGGTGAGATCTTCAATAGGAAATGATATTGAAATATTAATAGAAGGACACGGAAGGTTCGCTGTGGATTCGGCAATAAGAATAGCAAATGAAATCGAAAGATTCGATCCTATGGTTTTTGAAGAACCGGTAACCCCGGAAAATATTGATGGATTAAAAGAAGTATCAAAAAGATCAAAAGTACCGATCGCTGCAGGGGAAAGATTCTACAACATTGAATTATGGGCAGATGTTTTAAGTGAGGGAGGAGTACAAATAGCTCAACCCGACATAATTAATTCCGGAGGTATTTCGCACGCTAAAAAAGTTGCCGCTATAGCTGAAGCTTACGGGGTTGGAGTGGCTCCTCATAATCCACAAGGGCCAATTTCCACAGCAATATGTGTTAGTTTTGGGGTATCAACTCCCAATTTTGCCATTCAAGAAATATTCGATGATTTCAATGAACCCTGGACACGTAAATTAATTAAAAAACCATTCGAAGTTAAAGATGGATATTTGTACCCGTCTGAAAAACCCGGATTGGGGATCGAACTCGTGGATGAAAAAATAAATCAACATCTTTCTGATGGGTCGGAAGCATTGAATCTTTTTATAAAAGGATGGGAAAAGAGAGAAAAATAAATATGTATAAATTAGAAGAATCATCAATAAATGAAATAAAAAATTACACTTTTTCAGGATATCTTCTTTCAATAGATATTGGAGCAACGAAAACTCTCATAAGGCTTTCTGATTATTCTTTTGAAACAATTTCAGAAGAAGAATTTTCAACAAATGTTTTAACTGATAAAAATAATGAAGAAAAATTTGTACCAAATTTGAAAGATTTGATTGAGAAAAAAATACGTTATTTAAAAAATGTAAAAATAATTTCGATTAGTACTGCCGGAGCAGTTAATTCTCTCGGAGAAGTTATATACAGTCCGAATTTAGGATGGAAAAATTACCCTCTTAAAAAACTATCGGAAAAAATATTCAATAAACCTGTTGAAGTTATTAATGATTGTAATGCGGGAGCGTTAGCAGAAAAATATATGACACCGGAGGTGTCAAACCTAATGTATATAACGATCAGTTCCGGAATTGGAGCAGGATTGATATTAAAGGATGAATTGTTCGAAGGTGAAAATTATTCAGCGGCCGAATTGGGACATTTGATAATAAAACCTTATGGTGAAAAATGTTCATGTGGTAGAAGAGGTTGTGTACAGGCATATGCTTCCGGAAGATCATTGGCTAGAGAATATAGAAAGGAGTTTAAATCTCACAGTTCGTTACCGGAAAAAGAATTGATAATAAAAGCTATGGAATTATACCGGAAAGGAGATCGGAAAGTTATAGAAATAACAAAAGATGCTTTTAGTTATTTAGGAGAAGCCATTGCTTACATTTCAGGATTACTGGATATCAGTAACTTTCGTCTCGGTGGAGGAATATTAAAACAATCTGATGTGGTAGTTCCTATAATACAGGAATGGGCAGATGAGTTTTCATATAAAATTGCCAATCGTAAGATCATCGTTAAAAAAGCATATTCATTTCCCAATTCTTCTATAATGGGTGCAGAAGTAATTGGAAAAATCAGATTATATTGGAGGAAATATCATGAAAATAAAAATGAGCTATGATGACCCAAAAATATCTGAAGCAATTATATCTAATGATGTTATTTTAAAGGAATATGAGCCAAAACAGGCATCGCCGATGACAGAAAAAGAATTGAAAAATAAATTGAAAAACAAATTGGAGAAACCTATTTTTGCCAACAGCCTCAAAAGTGAGCTGGAAAACAAAAAAGAGATACTATTATTGAGTGATGATAACACCAGAACCACCAATGTGAAAATAATTATTGACACTCTCATTGAATTATTTCCGGAAAAGAATTTTTCAATAATTGTTTGTCTGGGAACCCACCGAAAAATGAAAGATGAAGAAATAGAGAAGAAGTTCGGGAAAAAGATTATAGATAGGTGTAAAATATTTCAACATGATTGGATCAAAGCCACTTATCATGATTTTGGAACAACAAATAGCGGAATCCCTGTTTTAATAAATGATATTATAGATAACTACGATTACATAATCGGAACTGGTCAGGTTGTTCCCCACAGATGTACCGGCTTTTCAGGAGGAACAAAAATAATGCAGCCGGGAATTTCAGCAGGAAAGACCACCGAAGCTACACATTGGTTGAGTGCTAAATATAAAGTAAACGATATTATGGGTATAAGAGATAACCCCATAAGAAAAGAGTTAGATGAAATTGGAATAAAAGCGGGCTTGAAGTTCATAATAAATGTTGTACAGGACAATCATCATCAAATAGTTGATTTTTTCTGTGGGGATTCTGTAGAGGCTCACAGAGCGGCTGCAGAAAAGACTAAAGAAATATTTGGGTTTAAAGTCGAACCCGCTGAAATAGTTATATCTGAATCTCATCCCGCAGATATAGAATTATGGCAAGCTTCAAAGGGAATATACTCAGCCGTTGCAGCGGTAAAACCCGGAGGAACATTAATACTGGTTACTCCATGTCCCGAGGGAATATCGAAAACATTCGGAAAAGAATTATTAAAATATGGATATAAGAATACTTACGAAGAAATTAAAAAATTATTCGAATCGGGGAAAATCAGCAATGGAATTCTTGCGGCACATATTGTACATGCCGGTGAAATCCTTTTCAAAGCGAGAAAAGTTCTGGTTGTATCACCGGGATTGACAGAAATAGAATGCAAAAAAATGGGATTAGAAAAAGCGGAATCTCTTCAGGAAGCTGTGGATAAATCTTTGAAAGAATACAGTAATCCAAGAGTATCTGTGATGAAATTTGCAGCAGATTTATTACCTATTTTAGACTGATTGAGAGGAAAAGAAAATGAAATTTTGTAAAATTGAATATAACGATAAAGCACATTGGGGATCGGTAAAGGAAAACAAAGTATATATTATTGATAAAAAACCCTGGCAAAAATGGAAAGAGACCGGAGAAATAATTTCTAAAGAAGACGGGAGACTTCTCTGTCCGGTTGATCCTAAAAATATTATTGGAATAGGAAAAAATTATAAATCGAATTTTAAATCGGGGGAAACTTTTCCTTCCGAGCCTTTTCTCTTTTTGAAAGGACTTGGAGCCCTTGCAGCCTCGGGAGATTTGATTAAAATTCCCTCATATTCAAAAAAGGTTTTTATCGAGGGAGAATTAGTAATAATCATTGGAAAAAGATGCAAAAATATTCAACCAGGTGATTCAATGAATTATATATTTGGTTACACGTGTAGCAACGATATAACAGCAGTGGACATGTTGGGCAAAAGCAAAAAGTGGGTCGAAGCAAAATCAGCCGATGACTTTTTACCAATTGGGCCAGTCATTAATACCGAGATAAAGAGTGATGCATCACTCAAAACTACTTTGGATGGAGAAATAGTACAAAAAACGACTATAGATCAGCTTGTTTTCGGAATTGCGGAACTAGTATCTTATTGTTCGAAAATAATGACTCTAAATCCCGGCGACATAATTACCTCAGGTTCTCCAGCGGGAAAACAAGTTTGTAACGGAAGCACTGTTTGTATATCAATAGAAGGAATAGGAACTCTAAAAAACGAATTCGTTGGAGAATAAAATGAAAAAGGCAATAATAACATCAAGAAAAGACAATGTTGCTACCCTTTTGGAATCAGTTGAGAAAGGGGATATGATAAGCATTACAGGAGAGGGCAGATTCAAGATTGTAGCTAATGAGAAAATATCAAAAGGTCATAAAATAGCATTAAAAGATTTTAATAAAAACGAAAATGTGATTAAATATGGTGCAATAATAGGAATCACAACGAAAAAAATCTGTGAAGGATACCATGTTCATACTCATAACATAAAAGGAAGAGAAACAGAATGATGAATACAAGTTTGAAGAATGAGAGCAAACTCTTTGGATACATCAGGGAAGATGGGAAAATCGGTTTCAGAAATCATGTGTTAATTCTCCCTACAGTTTCTTGTTCCGGAAAAGTGGCCTTAAAGATATCTTCTGTTGTTGCCGGATGTGCTGTTGCGTACCATAATGAGGGATGTGGACATAAAGGTGAGGATTACATTCAAGTTATGCGAACATTAAAAAATACAGCACTCAATCCCAATGTTGCGTCAGTATTATTGGTTGGATTGGGTTGTGAAAAAACATCTCCATTTGAATTAAAAGAAGAAATTGAAAACGACGGAAAAAACGTTGAAATGCTTCTTATAAAAGATTGCGGAACGAGAAAAACTGTAGAAAAAGGTATCGAAATTGCAAAAAAAATGGTAGAAGACGCTGCAAAAATAAGAAGAAAAGAAGTCCCTTTGGATTCAATAGTTCTCGGCGTAGAATGTGGTGGATCTGATTTTAGTTCCGGACTTGCCGCCAATCCCGTTGTCGGCAAAACCTCGGATAAAGTGATAGCAAATGGAGGTTCAGTAATTCTTTCCGAGATAACAGAATTGATTGGTGCTGAGAAACTTTTTAAAAAAAGAATGAAAAATGATTTGATTAAAGAGAAATTTTATGAAAAAGTAAATTTCTTAAAAAACGAAAGCAGAAAAAATCGGAGAGCGCGTGTGGATGGTTTGGATATGCCAAATTGTATTTCACCAGGTAATGTCCGGGGAGGATTATCGACGATAGAAGAGAAGGCATTAGGAGCGGCTATAAAGGGTGGGACTCAAACCATTCAAGACGTTATAGATTATTCTGAACTTCTCAAAGAAAAAGGACTTACAATAATGAATTCACCCGGTTACGATATTGAATCTGTAACAGGAATGGTAGCTTCCGGGGCAAACGTGATAATATTCACCAGTGGAATAGGTTCTCCCACAGGGAATCCTATTGTTCCGGTTATAAAAGTAACGGGAAATGATGAAACATACTTAAAAATGAAAGAAAATATCGATTTTGACGCTTCGGGAATATTAGATGGGAGAGATTTGATCGATTACGGCAATGAACTTTTTAAAGTACTCATAGATATTGTAAATGGAGAAAAATGTAAAGCGGAAATAGAAAAACAGGACGATTTTAGCATTTGGAATTTAGGCATAAAATTGTAAAAAGTTTCTCAAATAATTGAAAAATATCTAAAATAATTGCGATTGCAAAAAATTTCTACAAATAATATTCTTTATCTGTAATGAAAACTAATACGGATTTTTTGAGTTGCATATGTGTGTGGTGTTCAAGTTAAGAAAAGAATTTATATTTTTTTAAGACATTTTTTATAATTTTTAACGAATCTTATTAGGTAAATCGTTTATTACTCATCTCTCTCTGTAAAAAAAATCATAACCACCCGTAAAACGGGTGGTTTGCATTAATCGTAGCATAATTCCAGTTGAGTCTTAAGACTTTCTGAAAAGGTCAACTAACCGCTTTTTATTTTCACAATACATCTTTAGGGTTTGCTTTTTTATTTGTTTTTAAACGATCTATATATTCTTTTATTACTTTTTTGTTTCTTCCTATTGTATCTACATAATATCTTTTATATCAAAATTTTCTTTTTCCATATCTATATTTTGATGCAAATACTATAAGGTATTTATCATCTCCATTTTGTATGTACTAGACTACTTTTGTCCATAGGACTTATCTCCTTTGCTTTATATTAGGTTGATTTACCTAAATTTATTCTAGAAAAGGAGATTTTTTTCTGCACATCGTATAGGAAATCACCGCTTCCTCCAATATCGAGTTCTGCTTCTTCCTTTTCATATTTACCGATTAAATTTGTTAAAAAGGTTTCATCTTTTTTCACTCTGATATTATATTCTTTCTCATTTATGGCTTCGTATGGAGCATTTGATAGAAATTTTCATCAAGCACAACGATGTCATCCCAATG
>JASGMR010000006.1 GCA_030156385.1 Kosmotogales bacterium | reverse complement strand
CCACTGGACTCCCCGCGTAACTCCGGGTCTGTTACCAACGGAAAGAGATTTTTTCCCCTTCAGTCTGTTGATGAAAGTTGATTTTCCAACATTGGGCATTCCAACAACCATAATTCTTTTTTCAATAAATTTACTTTTTATCAGGGGAGACACTTTTTTTATAAGAAACGATTTTGCATCGGATTTTTTCAAATTAGCTTTTATGATTTTGTCGGTTTTTTTGAAATACTTTACCCATTCCGATGTGAGTTTTTCGTCTGAAAGATCGATTTTGTTCAAGATAATAATTTTTTGTTTATCGCCGAATATTTTTTCGTATTCATAGGCCCTGCTTGTATAAGGGATTCGTGAATCCAAAATTTCTATTATCGCATCTACACCCTTTAAATTTTTTCTTATTTGACTTTTCGCTTTTTCAATATGTCCGGGATACCACATAAAAATCACCATTTCCTGCTATTTAGGATAATATTTTATCATATAAAGGAGATAACTTTTTCTAATAGGATATCAAAAAAATTCAGGTTCCTTTTTAAAAAGATTGAAAACAGAGAAAATACTGTTTAATTACCATTATTTGGGGTTGATTGGATTTTTTGTGATTATAGAAGTCCTCTTGCGGGTTGATTTCCCGTGAAAATAATTGTATAAGTTTATTGTACTTAATTTATTCACTGAATAAAGTAATGAATCCTGGAGATGTTGCATTTGAAAAAGAAAAGGAAAAAATTTTTAATAATTTTTTTGTTCCTTCTACCGAGCATGTTTGGTTTTGTTTTTTTTCAACTGGTTCCCATTACGACTTCTTTATATTTGAGTTTAACGGATTGGGATGTTATCAGTGGTGATCCTGATTATGTGGGTTTTGAAAATTATGCATCCATATTCGGTGGAGAGGAATTTTGGAGGGTGTTAAAAAACACTTTATATTATATAGTTCTTTATATTCCGCTCATTATACTGGTATCGGTGGGAGTGGCATCGCTTTTAAATCATAATTATAAAGGGATGTCTTTTTTTAAAGCATTTTTTTATATTCCGGTTTTGACATCGTGGGTGGCAGGTGCTCTGGTTTGGAAGTGGCTGTTGAGCCCACAATTTGGGCCGATAAACCAGATAATAAGTTTTTTTGGAATCAATGGACCGGCCTGGCTTTACGATTCTACCTGGGCGATACCTGGTATAGTTTTCGCAAGCATATGGAAAGATGCAGGATTTTTCGGGTTGATTTGTCTTGCAGGATTGAAGGGGATAAATCCTGTATACTATGAGGCTGCGGAAATTGATGGCGCGACTAAATTTAAAAAATTTATGAAAATTACCTTGCCTCTTATCTCTCCAACACTGTTTTTTATAATGATCATGTCTATAATTAATTCCTTTCAGTTGTTTCCTCAAGTGATGATTATGACTGAAGGAGGACCTCATGGTTCAACACAGGTAATAGTGGAAAGAATATATAATTATGCCTTCAGCTATTACAAAATGGGCTATGCTGCAGCCTATTCCTGGGTACTGTTTATTTTCATTTTTGTTGTCACTATTATTCAGTTTGCTTTGCAAAAAAGGTGGGTTACCTATGACACGTAAAAAAAGCGTGATTAAAAAGATCAGTTTTTATATTTTCATTTCACTGATTTCATTTTTTATACTTCTTCCCTTTTTCTGGATGGTATCCACTTCATTTAAAGAAACGAAAGCTTTGATGAAAGTTCCAATACAATGGATTCCGGAAAGAGTGAGCTTCGATGCATATGAAAAATTATTCAGCGTTTTCCCCTTTGGCAGAGCTATTTTCAACAGTTTTTTTGTGGCAGCGATGACAACTTTTATAGCCGTGTTCTCGGCTTCAATGGCGGCATATGTTTTTTCAAAGATCGAATTCAAAGGAAGAAATGTTTTGTTTTTCTTTTTTCTCGCAACTATGATGATCCCTGGGCAGGTGACCATGATTCCAAACTATCTTGTTTTGAGAAATCTTGGATTATTGAATACTTATGTGGGTGTAATGTTGCCATCATTTTTTAATGCCTTTGGAACATTTTTATTGAGACAGAATATGTTGACGATTCCAAAATCATTTTCAGAAGCTGCAATTATTGATGGTGCATCGCATTTCAAAATATTTTCGAAAATCATATTACCCTTATCCAGACCGGCAATTGCGACTCTTTCTATAATAACTTTTATGGGAGGTTGGAATTCGTATCTGTGGCCTTTAATAGTATTGACAGATAAGAATAAAATGACACTTCCGATAGGGTTGAGTTTACTCAATGGTCAATATTCTGGTGAGTATAATTTGTTGATGGCAGGAAGTCTGATCTCGATAATTCCAATACTCATCGTTTACATTTTTGCTCAAAAGTATTTTATGGAAGGGCTGAACGTTGGTGGATTGAAGGGATGATAAGGAGGAATTTCATGAAAAAGGGTTTAGCAGTTTTGATTTGTTTATTTGTTGTTGTAAGTTTGGTATTTGGGGTAACTGAAATTAATTTTATGAATTTTTCGTCGAGTGGAGATAACGTAAAGCATATGGAAGAAATGAAAGCGTTGTTCGAAGAGGAAAACCCGGAAATAAAAGTTAATATCGAAACGGTTGGATTCGGGGACTATTTTACAAAACTGATGACAATCATTGCGGGAAATAATTCTCCGGATTGTTTTGAATTGAATTATGAGAACTTTTCAGCCTATGCGAAAAAAAATGTACTCATGAACCTCGATAATTTAATTGTAGAAAACGATTTCGATGCCTCTGTAATCAACCAAAAAGCTCTGGAAGCTTTCCAAGTTGATGGAGTGCAATACGGACTTCCATTCAGCTTTTCAAATGTTGTGCTAATATACAATAAAGAGTTGTTTGATGAAGCGGGGGTTGGATATCCTGATAGTTCCTGGACGTGGGCCGACGAACAGAAAGCGGCGGAAAAAATAAGGGCTCTGGGTCCAATGACATTCGGTATAAACCATCCGGTACAGTTTTCAGAATTCTATAAAGTCGTTCAGCAAAATGGTGGGAGTATATTCAATGAAGATAAAACAGCTTTCGCTATTAATACGCCTCAAAATGTTGAGACGCTGCAGTTTATGATCGACAGAGTTGCAAAAACAAATGTAATGCCTACGGAAGCACAACTTGCCGGAATGGGAGATTGGGATTTGTTTGAAGCGGGTTTATTAGGAATGATAGTTACCGGATCCTGGGCTTTCCCCACTTTTACCATCAGCTGTGATTTTGACTGGGATATCGCGGTCGAACCAGGTAATTTAAACAAAGCAACTCACTTTTTTTCAAATGGAATCGTAATCAGTAAAGATACTGAAAAGGCAGAAGCATGTTTCAAGTGGATTAGTTTCCTTTCTACCGATGAGGACGTTGCAAGAATAAGAATCGATGCTGGCTGGGAGCTGCCGGCAATAACAAATCAGGAGATAATAGATTATTATTGTAGTATTAAACCACCCGCAAATAAAGAGGCGATTTTTGAATCACTCGATTATCTCGTTACTCCTCCGGTTATAGAGCAATATGCAGAAATGGAAGATATAATAAATAATTATCTCGAAATGGCAAGAGACGGTGTTTTGACAGCACAGGAAGCACTTGAACAGGCACAGAAAGAGTTATCTGAAAAAATAGAGATATAATAAGATTTTTGAGGGCGGAATGTAGCCGCCCTCTTTTTAAAAAGAGGTGCTCTCTTGAAAGAAAAAGCAAGTAAAGAAAAAATGAAGGAAACTAACAAGAAAATACTTTATAAGGAAATATATACAAATCCTTTCATAAGCAGGGCTTCGCTCGCGAGAAAATTTAAAATGAGTCCGGCAACAGTTACAAATTTGTGCTCTGAAATGATCGAAGAGAATCTAATAAATGAAGCCGGTTCCTCTGAATCCACAGGGGGGAGGAAGCCGATAATTCTGAAGATCAATGAGAATTATAAAACAATACTCGGAATAAAAATTGGAGTTGGGTATTTAAATTTCTATTTGTCGAATTTAATAGGTGAAAAAATTTTTTCGTTTGAGATTGAAAATAGAGATTATAAAAATAGTGAAAGTACGATTGAAAAAATAACCGAGGAATTTGAAAAGATGATAGCCGAGAGACGAATGGCTAAAAAAGATATACTCGGTGTAGGAGTTTCCGTTTCAGGGATAGTTGATACTTTGACCGGTATTGTTACTGACTCACATATTTTAAACTGGCGGGATGTCTTCATTGGGAAAAAATTAAGGGAAAAGTTGGGTTTAAATATTTATATATTGAATGATCTGGATTCTTTTGCACTTGCACAGTTGTGGAAAGGAAAGGCATCGAACTTTGCAAATTGTTTTTTTATAACTGTCGGTTCCGGAATAGGGGGATCGATGACCAACAATGGTAAGCTTTTTTCACTTACCGGAGCTCCTCTGGAAATTGGACATCTTTCCATTTTAAAGGATGGGAAGTTATGCGATTGCGGTAGTAAAGGGTGTCTTGAGGCTCAAATAGGATTCGGGGCCATTACAAAATATATTTATGAAGAAACGGGAATTGATAGCTTGAAAAATGAATACAAATCTCTTGAAATGGATGAATATTCGGAAATTGATTATTTGAGAAAAGCAAAAAAAAGCGATGAAAAAGTATTTGTGAAAATTTTTGAAAATTATTCGTATTTTTTAGGATTATCTTTAAAAAATATAATTAACCTGTTTTCTCCGGATTACATTTTAATAGGAGGAGAAGCCATGGAGTTTAAAGAATACTTCCTGGAAAAATCAATTGAGATAGCCAAAAAGAATTCATTTGGCAGACTCTCACTGAAAATAGTTTTTGATCAGGATAAATTAGGAGAAGATTCCTGGGTACTTGGAGGAATATACAGGGTTATAGAATCTAACCTTTTTTAGAACAGGAGTTGATAATTGTGATAGAAATTAATCATTTTCCATATGGAATGAACGATCCTTATATAAAAATTAATGGATGCGAAAGAGCTCCTGATGATCCATTGGAAAGAGAAAAGGTTTTAATAGAATTTTCTGTCAATGCAGGCGGGGCAGGAGAACGTGCCTGGATCGAGTTTCCGGACTCCTCAAAAAAAGATATCAGGGCACAGTTCCAGTATTCAAGAGATGGGAAAGCTTATTGGCGGGCCACATTTGTTAATGGGCAAGCGGGCGAGAAAATAAAATACAGGATATGCGCCGGACAGGGAAAGAAGAGTGCAACTAAATCGGGAATATTTGAATACACCGTTAAAAAATGGAAGAATGTCGATATAAATTCTCTGGATAGTTTGTTCAATTTCAACGAAGATTTTAAAAAGGAATTGTTGAAACCCCAGGTGTTGACGGATGGAAAAAACATATTTTCTGTTAAATTGGCGCTTAAGAAAGATGTAGATGAATCATTTTATGGGTTTGGAGAGCATTACGAATCATTGAAAGCGGGAGAAAATGACAAACGATATCTTTGGGTTTTCGATCAGTACAAAGTTCAAAGAAAAAGAGGATATGCACCCGTGCCATTTTTCTTTTCCAAAAAAGGAAAAGGTATATTCATAGATACAGGTTATATGTTGGAAATAGAAATTGTGAAGGACAGAGTGGATATCCATATAAATACTCAGGGAGATATCTGGGAAAAAACGAACTTACATTACTGGAATGAAAAGAATCCTGTCGATATTATCAAACGTATGCAGAGTATTTCGAGCCCCTGTAATCCTCCGAGTTGGGCTTTCGGCCCCTGGCTTTCAGCTAATGAGTGGAACTCTCAGGAAAAAATTGAAAGAGTTCTTAAAATCATCAAGGATTTGGATTTGCCATCTTCGGTTATTGTTATAGAAGCGTGGACGGATGAACAGACATATTATATCTTCAACGGGGCCGAGTATGAGCCGGGAAAGGGTGACAAGTTTTTCAAACTTGAAGATTTTAAATTTAAATATCCCTGGCCCGATCCGAAGGGAATGATAGAAAAATTATCTTCAGAAGGAATCAAACTTGTTTTATGGAATATTCCCATTTTAAAAAAGGAAAAATTAGAAGAATGTGAACAGTTGAAAAATGATAAAAAATACGCTTCCGAAAAAAACTTTTCGATAAAAAATGATGAGGGAGATTTCGAGATTCCTGAAGGGCGCTGGTTTGAGGGAAGTTATGTGGTCGATTTTTTTAACAAAAGGGCCCGTGAATGGTGGATTGAAAAAAGAAAATATTTGGATGATTTAGGTATATCAGGATTTAAAACCGATGGTGGAGAACATTTATATTTCAGAGATACCAGAGGAAAGAATATATCACAGGCAAAAATGAAAAATCTCTATCCGGAAAAATATTTTGAAAGTGCGAAGAAAATTTTAAGTGATGATTCTCTCCTGTTCAGCAGATCAGGCTATACAAGATCGCCATCGAATTCTCTTTTTTGGGTCGGAGATGAGGATTCTGATTTTGATGCGCTGAGAGCGAACATAACCGCAGGATTGAATGTATCAATTTCCGGAAATCCTTTCTGGGGATGGGATATTGCAGGATTCAGCGGGGAACTTCCAAGTGTTGATCTATATATAAGATCCCTTCAGATTGCACTTTTCACACCGATTTTTCAGTGGCATTCCGAAACCTCAGGTGATCCGGAACCGTCTGCTGAAAGATCTCCCTGGAACATAGAAAAATATTGGAATAAAAGAGGGATTGTAGATTATTACAGAAAAATAGTTTCGCTAAGAATGGCCATGATGCCTTATATTGAAAAAGAAGTTAAATATGCCCTGGATAATAAGATTCCGCTAACTGTCCCCATAGAAATTATCACCGAACAAAACGATGAAAATCTTGCCTATCTGTTTGGTAGAGATATATTGGTTGTTCCATTTGTGAGTGAAGAGATAAAGAATGTGGAAATTCAATTTCCGGATGGCGAATGGATAGATTTAAGGACAGGCGATATTTTTAGGGAAGGTGAGACAACGAAAGCCAGTTTAGAAAAATTTATACCGGTTTATCTGAGAAAAGGTGCAGATATACCAATCAGTCTGCCGAACAGCAAAAATATGCTTGATACTCAATGGCATCCTTATCACAATGCATGGTTACATTGTCGGATGCGTGAAGAAATTTTGGATGAGGGATTCGAAACCGGACATTTAACGAAGGATTTAAATGAATTGGGATTTTTAAAAGTGAAATGGAGAAATTAAATTGAATTATTTAGACAAATCAGTGCAGGTAATAAAAGAATTTCAAGATGAATCCGGGGCTTATATAGCTTCACCCAATTTCAGTCAGTATAAATATTACTGGTTCAGAGATGGGGCATTTATAGCGGATGCTATGAACTCAGTGGGTGAAAAAGAATCGGCATCCAGGTTCTTTGAATGGGGTCTGAACGTTATACTCAAAAATAAAGAAAAAATAGAAAGAATAATTTCAAAGAAATTGGAAGACATCGTTCTGGAAGATTTTCTTCCCACGAGATATCGAAAAGATGGATCTTCCGATACGGGTAAGTGGACTGACGAACAGACGGATGGCTACGGGATATTTTTATGGGCATTTGAGAGATTTTTGAACGGAGAAATGAATGAAAAGGAAAAAAGTGGTGTTGAATACATCACCGGATATCTTCAAAAAGTATGGAAGTTGCCCTGTTATGATGTGTGGGAAGAATCTTCTGACGATATTCATACTTCAACATTACTGTCGATAGCCGCAGGTTTGAGGGCTGCGGAAAAATTACTTGAAAGAAAAACAGGATGGGAAAGTGTTGTAAAATTTATAAAAGAAAATCATACCGAAAATAATAGATTAATAAAATCCTCCGGTAACTATGGTGTTGATGGAAGTCTTATCTGGTGTATTTCTCCCTTTGAACTTTTTACTTCTGAAAGTGATTTGATAAGAAACACATGTGAGAGAATATATAAAGATTTATGTATCGGGGGGGGCGTGAAAAGATACCTGGAAGACAGTTATTTTGGAGGGGGAAGCTGGATACTTCTTTCCTGTTATTTGGGAAAATATTATAAAGATATCGGAGATCACGAAAAATCAGAGTTTATTATGAATTGGGTCGAAAAAAACTTCGATGAAAATGGATATTTAGCGGAACAAATACCTCAGGATTTACTGAAACCCGAATTTTATAAACCCTGGGTGGAGAAATGGGGAAAAATCGCTTCTCCACTTTTATGGTCACATGCCGCATATATTTATTTCAAAAAATCATGAGATTTTCTCCTCAGGAGCCTTATGGTTGCTGGTAAAGAAAGAAAAAGACGATAAAATATTTTTGTTCATATTGGACGTAATGAATCAAATGAAAAAAATATTCTAATCGTCCTTTTTCTCTTTTATTTCTGAGTTTTTGATAACTCTTCTTTGAAAGTTACGGGTATTTTCAATATCCTCTGCTTTTAAAAGTTTTTTTTGATAAGAAAATATAGAATAAAGATAACTTATAGAATAGTGATAAGTGTATAAATCCACCGGAATTTTCAGTTATAATTGTGGAAGAAGTAATTCACAGACAGTCAATCAGTATAAGAGAATATGAAAATCTGTTGTTTCGATTTTTCAAATAATCGATCATGATATAAAATACTATAGAGAATGCCCCATAGAAAAAGAAGACCAGGATTCATATGAGAATAAATCCTGGTTTAAACTTACATAAGGGGGGTGTAAGGTTTAAGACGAACAAATATATTTGTTCTGAAAGATTAAAAATAATTTTTTATAGACCTGATAGTTATACTTAACTATTTTTATCTGATATTATGACTGATATATGATAAAAAAGGTTCAAATTAAATGACGATATTTAAAATTATCTTATAAATATGATTAAAAGCTTATTGGAGGCGATATTATTAAAGAAAACAAAAATATTCTTATCCCCGTTTTCCTGATATTGTTGATTATTATCACAGGAACGGTCGGATATTTATTAACCGAAGAATGGAGTTTTTTTGATTCTTTCTTTATGACTATAATAACGATTTCCACTGTTGGGTATGGAACTCCCGATAATCTCTCCAATACCGGAAAAGTTTTTACAAGCGTTTTGATTCTTTTGAGTCTCACAGTAGTAGTATATGCATTTTCCAAGATTACAGCCTTTTTTGTTGAAGGTAATATGAATAGATATTTAAGGAGGAGAAAGCTTTTGAAAGAAATCGATAAGTTGAGAAATCATTATATTATTGTCGGCGGAGGAAACCTCGGTTTGAATGTGTTGAGGGAACTGATAAAATACGGTAAAAAAGTGGTTATTATTGAAAATAATGATTCAAAAATAAACGAAATAAAGATTTTGTACGGTGAATACGATAATTTAACGATACTTGCAGGAAATGCGAAAAATGAAGAGATACTGGATGAGGCGAATATAAAAAATGCCGAAGGTCTGGTGGCGACTTTAAACAGCGATTCCGAAAATGTTTTTGTTGTTCTCACCGCGAGGAATTTGAACAGGGATTTGAAAATAATTTCCCTTGTGAATGATCCTGTGAACTCAAAAAAACTGGAATTTGCGGGCGCAAACCGAACGATACCTTTGGATGAAATCGGTGCAAACAGAATCAGAAATTTAATGCTTAATCCGAAAATAGTGGGGTTTTTGGATTCTATTAATAAAACCGGTGATGTAGAAATAAGGTTTGAACAGATAGACATTCCGGATTACTTTCCGGATAATTTAACCCTTTCGGATTTAAAAATACCTCAGAAAGCAGGATTGATAGTCATAGCCATGTACAGAGAAGGTAAAAGTTTTTTTAATCCTTCCGCCGGTACCAGAGTTGATAACAAGTGTTCTCTTATGGTTTTGGGAAGCAGGGAGAAAATATCGAAGCTGAGAGATTTGATGAGTTCAAAGAAGATATTGGAAAACTAGAAGAGTGTCGGATGGATAATGATTTAAATTTTGTTGTAGATTGAAAAAATTGTATCATTGAATAAAAGTTGAGAAATGACCGGGAGATGATACGATGAATTTTTATGATGGTTTTATGAAAGGATTTGAAGAAAGTTCTCTCAAAAGAGAAAGAAAGAAATTGATACCGAGGGCCCATGGAAATGTGCTTGAAATAGGTGCTGGAACGGGAGCTAATCTTAAATATTACGATTTAAAAAAAATAAAAACACTCGAATTAACCGATCAAGTGATAAAAAATTCTCTCCTTCAAAATCTGAAAAATTTGGAAGATAAAGAAAAAATAAGAACGAGAAATGTGAATGTGATCTCTCTTCCCTATCCGGATAAAATTTTTGACACGGTTGTATTCACTCTTGTATTTTGTTCAGTTGTCGATGTTTCAATGGGTATTCGTGAAGTGAAAAGGGTTTTAAAAGATGATGGAGAAGTCGTTTTTATTGAACACGTTTTACCTGAGAATATTCCCTTGAAGTATATGTTTAATTTTATAAATCCCGCCTGGAAAATTATGGCAAACGGATGTAATTTGAACAGAAACTTCATACATTCCTTTGAAGAGGAGGAATTTAAAATAAAATGTTTAAACAAATTTGGAATAACAGTATTTATTTCAGGATGTGCAGTCAAAGCAAAAGTTTAGAGAATTAAATTTTTACCGAGGGAATAAACCTCCTCAAGCGACTCCGCTTTTTTAGCAGGTCCTATTTCGGAACTCGTACCATAGTGTTGAACAAAATCCATTTTTAAAAAATCTGTAAAATATTTGAATATATTTATCACATTAACAGCTCCCGAAAGTTTTTCATCTTTATCTCCGAATGTCATGAGTAAAACGAGTTTCTTATCTGCAGGGAATTTTTTGAAATTCAATGCGTACAATCTGTCGATAAAAATCTTCGTCTGTGCAGACATATTGAACCAGTAAATGGGGGTGGCAAAAATCAGAAGATCGGCATTCTCCACCTTATTGTAATATTTTTGCATATCATCATTTATTTTGCATTCTGCACCGTCACCTTTTTTACATGAGTTACAGGCCGTACATGGTTGTATTTTTTCCCCCTGTAAAAAAATCTCATCTACAGAAACATCTCTGTAATTTTCTTTTATTCCTTCCAAATATTTATTCAAGAGTTCGGAAGTGTTTCCATTTTTTCTCGGACTTCCAAGAATAGCCAATATATTCATTTACTCGCCTCCAAAATATATGTATATATATCAATTATAATCCATATTGAGATATTTATAGATTTTCATAGAGAATTCGATAAAAATCTTCTCTGGCATATTTTTCATTCCAGGGAGAATGGCCGCATTTTTTTAAAAGATAAAACGAAAAATTTTTTAACACATTTGATAATGGTTTTTCCACTCCCTCGTAGGGATGAGGATCATCTTCTCCGTGAATCGCTATAACAGGGCATTTAATGTCGTATCCAATTTTAAGCAGATCCCCGCTGGTTCTCAACCGGTTAATTTCTTCCATGCAATTTTTAAAAACTTCCGGTTGAAAATCGATAGCGTAACCCTTATCTTCGATCGGACAAAATGAATCGGCTTTACTCATCAATTTACCGAATTCATTCAGGATTTCTTCTCTGTTTTCGGTGGAATCGTTCAGAAGCTTTTCGTAAATGATCGATGCCTTTTTGTTTTCTTCAGATGTGAGGTTGTTCTTTCTTTTTTTATGCATTAATGAAAGATATTTGTCCTCGAAAGCGCCACAGTTTATCAATATTAACTTTCCGACAACATCCGGATAAGAAGCCGAAAAAATAAAACTCAGCCAGGCTCCCCATGAATGTCCCACGAGCGTTATTGGAACATCTGCATTGGCAGTGATTTGTTCCTTCAATTCAGAAAGCTGTCCTTTTATAGAATTTTCCGACTGAAAAGGTTCCAGTATTCCATATTTTTTGGATAATTCAAGTGCAATCGGGGCCATACTACCCGGTGCTCCTGGACCGCCATGTACTAAAACAATGGAAAACGGAGATGTTCCATATTTTCTCAAATTCATCTGTTCTTTCCACTCCTTAAGTAATTTCCTAATATGATTATACGTCAAAAGCAGAAGTGGTTTTGATATATTTTTATGAATAATAAGCGGGTGTCTATGATTTTAGAGAAATTTTAATATTTATCCTTTTTTACACGATTTTGAGTCCCGGATCAATCTGAATATGGCTTGTATATGAATAAAAATAATTTTAAAACTATGAGTATAAACGTGGGAAAGATGAATGTTGCGGATGAAAATAAGATAATTTGAAATAAAAAGATAATTTAATGTAATAAATATTAATCGAATTAGAATGACTCAGATGCCGTATAAAATCCAAATTTTGTCGTTGATTTGAAAAGTTTTATATGATAAATTTGTTATAACAATATAAACTTATAAACATATAAATATATAATATATGTTTTTAAGGAGGAAAAAATGGATTTTACAAAAGAAAATATATATATAGATCAGAATTCCGCGATGCCCTTGTTTCAACAGATATTTGAATGGTTTAAGAACGCTATAAATAACAACTTAATAAATGAGGGAGAAAAACTACCTTCCGAAGTGGAGTTGTGCAATAAATTTAATGTGAGCAGAATCACGATAAGACAGGCTCTGACGAAATTGAAAAATGAAGGATTTATTGAAAGAAAACAGGGAAAAGGAACGATTGTTGTTAACAACAGTAAGCTGGAATTTTCATATATAAATCAATTTTTCGGTGTTGGGGAAGAACTTAAGAGAAAAGGTGTTCAGTTGTCGGATAAAGTTCTTTTGTGCAAGGTTCTGAAGGCAAATGAAGAGCTGGCAACAAAACTTTTTATCAACCCTAAAGAAAAGGTTTTTGTTCTGAAAAGGGTGAGAATAATTAATAAAATTCCTTCAATTCTCTCTTATAATTACGTTCCCTATAAATTTGTGCCCGATATAGAGAAAATAGATTTCACCAAGAATTTTTTGTACACGGTTCTGGAAAAAAATTACAATATGCATATCGATAATTATATCAGAACGTTCAAACCGGTGATAATAAACAAAGAAGAGGCAAAGTTGCTGGATTATAAATCCGATGAACCGGTTATGAAAATGTTGAGTACATCGTACGATTCTAAAAATAACATAGTTGAATACTATTATGGAATTCAAAGGGGAGATATAGGTAATTTAACTATCAAAATGAAAAGAGTCAGGTACTAGTTTTTTTTTGGAATAAAAATTGGGAGTTCAATGGGGAGTTTGAAATGAATGATTTTATTTTAGCGATTGACCAGGGAAGCACTGGGACTAAGGTTTTGTGTGTTGATAAAAAGGGGAAGATAATAGAGTCCACTTATCAAAAAATAAAATCTTATTACCCAAAAGAGGGGTGGGTTGAACATGACGCAGAAGACATCTGGGATTCTGTTGAGACATGTTTGAGAAATTTATCCGAAAAAATCGATTTTTCAAAAATAGCTGCGCTGGGTATAACTAATCAAAGAGAAAGTACTTTGCTATGGAACAGGAAAACCGGAGAACCCATCGGTCCTGTTGTAAGCTGGCAATGCCACAGATCGGAAGACATCTGTTCGGAATGGAAAAAAGCGGGTTTGGAATCGGTGGTGAGAGAAAGAACAGGCCTGAACATCGATGGGTATTATTCCGCTTCAAAAATAAAATGGCTGCTTAACAGATTTCCCGATACGAAAGAATTGATTCATAAAGATGAACTGTGTTTTGGAAATATAAATACATGGCTAATATGGAAACTGACATCGAAAAAGGAATTCAAAACGGATTACTCGAATGCCGCACGAACTCTTCTGTTTAATATAAAGGATTTGAAGTGGGATGAGTATCTGGGAAAACTTTTCGATATTCCTCTGGAAATATTTCCGGAACCTGTCGAATGTGATGGCTATTTCGGTGAAGCGGTGTATCCAGAAGAAGTCTTTAAGAAAAAGATTCCAATACTGGCTTCGTTGGGTGATCAACAGTCTTCACTTTTTGGCCAGAATTGTTTTGATAATAAAACGGTTAAGTGTTCATTTGGTACTTGTTTGAATCTGGGCTTTTTCACCGGGAGTGAAATTCAGTTCGGTTTGAAGGGTATTATTCCGACCATAGCCTGGAGTTATAAAGGAAAAATCAATTATGCTGTAGAAGGAGGTGTGTATGTAGCCGGGTCCATGCTTGACTGGCTTATGGAAAAATTGAATTTATCTGACAATATCGATGAACTCACCGAATTTGCAAAAGAAGTGAAAATAGAAAATTTGTATCTGGTTCCGGCCTTTGTTGGGCTGGCAGCACCTTATTGGGATCCGAAAGCACGTGCCCTTTTAATAGGACTCACATTTAATCACGATAAAAGACATATCGTAAGAGCGGCCTTTGAATCGATAGCTTTTCAGACCAATGATGTTCTTGAAGAAGAGAGAAGAATGATAAATTCCGATCTGGTTATCAGAGTTGATGGTGGTATGACAAAAAATGATTTTTTAATGCAGATTTTATCGGATTATACAAACTGTAAGATCGAAAGGCCTGTGAATCAGGAATGTACTTCTCTGGGGGTTGCTTATCTGGCGGGTTTGTCTCATGGTCTTTGGAAAGATTTAAACGAAATAAAGAAACTTTGGGTGGTAGATAAAACTTTTTACCCGAAACTTGATAAAGAAGAGAGAAACAAAACAATAAATAAATGGAAAAAGGCGGTATTGAAATCTTTAAGCTGGATTGAATAAAAAGTGGGGTTTTTAAATGAATAAAAATGTTATCTTATCTTTAAAAGGTATAAATAAGATATTTAGTTCTGTTCAGGCTTTGAACGATATTAATTTAGATATTTTAAGTGGAGAAACTCATTCGTTGGTTGGCGCGAATGGCGCTGGAAAATCCACTCTTATTAAAATTCTTGCAAGGGTATACAAAGAGAGTTCAGGAGAAATATTTTTAAACGGTAACAACATAAATCAAGTTACTTCTGAGTATATCAGAGATTACGGTATAGATTTCATATTTCAGGAACTGGAATTGATAGAGAATTTTTCTGTGGCACAAAACATATTACTTGGAATAGAACCGACAAAGAAGGGTTTTGTTAATTGGAATAATATGGAAAAACAGGCCCAAAAATATCTGGATATGCTCATTCCCGGTTTTATCAAGGCCAGAGAGAAAGTGAGAAACCTCACTATAGCTCAGAAACAACTGGTCTGTATAGCGAGAGCCCTGTATAGAAATCCAAGAGTCCTGGTTTTGGATGAACCGACATCAAGGTTGAGTAAAACTGAGACAGAAGCGTTATTCGAAGTAATAAACAAATTGAAAAAAGAACAGAATATTACGGTCATTTTCGTTTCTCACAGAATGGAAGAAATATTTGAAATTTCCGATCGAATTACAATTTTAAAAGATGGAAAAAAAGTTGGAACTTTTGAAAAAAGTGATATTACCCATGATCAGGTCGTGGAATACATGGTTGGTAAAGACATATTTTATAATAAAGAAGAAATAGATTTTTCAACTATAAAGTCAGATTCGCTCCCTTTACTCGAAATAAATAATCTTGAGATCGACAATATGTATGGTCCGGTTTCTTTTAAAGTATTCCCCGGTGAAATATTCGGGATAACGGGTGCGGTTGGTAGTAAAAAAACCGAGATCATCGAGACCATCTTTGGCCTGAGAAAAAGAGATGGTGGAAAAATTATAATAAATGGAAAAGATGTTAGAAATATTAATCCCAGAAAAGCCATATCTATGAATATTTCGTTGGTTCCCGAAGACAGAAGAAATTCAGGGATTATATATGATTTTTCTGTGAAAAATAATTCGACTTTATCTTATTTAAAAAATTACACAAAATTACGTTCCTTTTTAGATTTTAATAAAGAGAAGAAGGATACCATGAAGATGATAGATCGTTTATCGATTAAAACTACTTCTGAAAAAAAATTGTTGAGATATTTGAGTGGGGGTAACCAGCAAAAAGTAGTTATTGCAAAATGGTTGCTTGGAAAAGCCAAGATATATTTTTTTGATGAACCTACTATTGGGATAGATGTGAAGGGAAAGGAAGAAATATATAAAATAATAAGGGAACTGTCCAGAGACGGAAATGCTGTTGTTGTTGCTTCCAGCGATATAGATGAAATTCTTCCACTGGTTCATAAAACCATAGTCTTATTCAAGGGAAAACAGATGAAGGAGTTTTCGACGAATGATGTTGATAAAAAAACTTTACTTTATTTAACAATGGGGGGAAGCAATAATGAATAAACAATTTTCAAAATTTTTGGATAAATTTGGAACTATTTTTTCCTTTGCCGTTGTCTGGATAATTTTCTGCATTTTATCTCCCCATTTTCGTACCGGCAATAATTTTGTGAATATTTTAATTCAGATTTCTCCTCTGCTGGTGTCGGCACTGGGAATGACATTTGTGAATATGGCAGGTGAAAGTGATTTATCTATCGGGGGAACATTCGGATTATGTACAACTCTGTTTTGTCTTTTACTGCAAAAAAATATAAATCCTTTTTTGAGTGTTCTTATAACCATAGCTGCTTCACTTGTAATAGGCCTGCTCAATGGATATCTTATTGCCTACAGAAAAATGTCATCTTTCATCGTGACGGTCGGTACAATGTTTATCGCTATGGGTATTGAAAGAACTTTGAATGGTGGATTCAGCATATGGATAAGAAATGATGATGTCTTGGAATTTTCCGGGGGAAGCACACTTGGAATACCGAATCTCATTATAGTTTCCGTTGTTTTTTTCATCTCCGTGTATTTTGTATTACATCAGACGAAATATGGTTCACACATTCAGTCTGTGGGAGAGAATCTGGAAACGGCAAATCTTGCCGGAATAGCGGTTAAAAAATTGAAATTCGGAACGTTTTTAATTGCCAGTTCATTTTATGCGGTAGGAGGAATATTATACGCTCTCAGAGGATCCGGCGCTATATGTTACGCAGGTCAAAAAGTTCTTCTGCCGGTTATGGCGATAACATTTATTGGTAAAACTTTCCTGGGATATAAAAGACCTAACGTGATTGGAATATATATAGGAACTTTAATTTTGGGAGCCATAAGTAATGCTTTTACTCTTATTGGAATAGAATTTTATTTTACACCGATTGCTCAGGGAATAGTGCTAGCTTTAGCAGCTGCGGTATCTTCTGCTAACAAAGACTACATTCTCCAGGAAAAACTAGATTAGGTAAAGGAGCAAATTATGTCTGAAAATATACTTAAAAACGAAAAGAATCGTTTTAACAATTTTTTATCGATAATGATCAGAAGATATTTGATATTTATAATATTTATCGCAATGATAATTGTATTCAGTGTGATTAACCCCATATTTTTGTCTCCTAGAAATTTCAAGATGATACTCACCCAGGCGAGCTTTCTTGGGATAGTATCCTTCGGCATGACCATAGTTATGATAACCGGGGGTGTAGATCTTTCCGTAGGAGCCGTGGCAGGACTGGCAACTATTTTTGGTGTGGATTTAATGCTGTATTCTGGCTTTAGCGGTCCGGAAGGAATATTATTTGGGATTTTTTGCGGTGCATTCATAGGTGCTATAAGCGGATTGTTTGTGGGAAGGCTGGGCGTAGCACCATTTGTGGCAACATTGAGTACTATGTTCATTGCACAGGGATTGCAGTATGCTGTGAATGGTGGAGAGAGTATGGGTTATGGCTTCCCGCGTTCATATTTATTTATTGGTTCGGGTGAACTGTTGAATATTCCTTTTCCGATAATTATTTTTGTTGTGATATTCTTAGTATTTCTGGTATTAACTGAATTTACAAAATGGGGAAGATATATACGTGCTGTTGGTTTAAATCAAGTCACTTCAAAGCTTTCCGGATTGAGAATAAGGACTTTGACTTTCTCAACATATGTCATAGCGGGAGGTCTTGCCGCCATTTCCGGATTGATGCTCGGTGCAAGCCAATCTTACATTCAACCGAATCTTGGTGACAGCTTTTTATTGGATGCTTTAGTTGTGACTTTATTGGGAAAAGCTACATTTGGAGGAAAACCCTCTATACTGGGGACCGCCTTTGGGGTGATATTCATCAAGACATTTGAGACGGGCATGTCAATGCTGGGAACACCCATTATGATGATGAATATTTTGAAGGGGTTCCTGCTCTTGGGTGTTCTTCTGTTGGGCTCTTTTCAGAGAAAGATGGATTGATTATGAGTTGTAAAGATTACATAATCAATATCGATTGCGGATCCAGTAGTTTCAGGAGTATTGTTTTCGATGTAAAAACGGGCAAAAAAGTTAATGTCTCTCAGGAACAATGGTACAGGGAATCCGGAGAAAAACAGTATTTCGACACGGAAAAGAATTGGAAATTGATATGTAAATGTATAAGAGATTCCATAAGAAATATAGATAAAAACCGAATAATCGGGATAACCGCTACGAGCTTCAGACACGGATTTGTATGCATAAATAAACAGGGAAAAGTTATTTTTGCGTGTACCAATACGAGTAAAAGTTCCGAAGAAGAGATCAGATTTCTTAACGAAAGTGGTCTATCAGAAAAGATTTATAAAATTGGAGGAGATTGGCCGAGTGTACATGCGCTACCCGTTTTGTTGTGGCTCAAAAAAGAGAAATCGGAGATATATAAAAATATATGGAAAATATTGATGATTTCGGACTGGATCATTTTCAAATTATCCGGAAAGACTTTTACAGAGCCGGCCAATGCTTCAAGTACTCTATTGTTCGATGTGAAAAACGGGAATTGGTCGGAAGAAATAATCGAAGAAGTGGGTTTAACCCGCAGTATCCTTCCGGAATGTGTTGATGGCGGAACAGTGATCGGTAATATTACCCCCGAGGTTTCCGATTATACAGGCTTAAATAAAAATACTCCTGTTTTAGTGGGATTGGCCGATACGCAAGCGGGATTAATAGGCATCGGAGCGATTGAAGATGGAAAATCATCTATTATTGCCGGGACTTTCTGGTTATGCAATCAGCTTAGAAATGAGCATTTAATAGACAAAACAGAAAAGATAAGAACTCAAAATCATTGTTTGAAAAATATCTGGATGTATGAAACATGTATCTTTTTGCCCGGAGCTTCGGTGCGATGGTTTAAAGATTCATTCTGTAAGATTGAAAACTTTTTGGAAAAAGAATTCGGTTATAACGCCTATGATTTGTTAAATATGAAGGCAAAACGGGTACCAGTTGGATCTAATGGAATCCAAGTGACCCTTTCAGACGTAACGAACGTTAAAAGTTGGAAACACGCTTCACCATCATTTTTGAACTGGGATATTTTAGTTTCGGGAAATTCGGGTCCGGAAGTATTCTACAGGGCAATTTTAGAAAATATAGCATATGTGTCATACGGAGATTTTTTAAATATAAATGATGTCTGCAGGAATAAATCGGAAAGGGTTTATTTTTCGGGGGGCGGTTCTTACAGTATTTTATGGGCGAAAATACTGGCGGATGTACTGAATACGGAAATAGTGTTGATGACAGAAAATGAATGTACTTCACTTGGGGCCTTTATAATGGCTTCTTACGGTTTACAGGTATACAAAAATATAGAAGATGCCGTGTCAGACTATACCTCGGAAAGGATGATAATAAAACCTAACAGGGAAAACAATCTGATTTATATGGATTTATACAAAAAATGGAGAGAGATATACAAAAATTCATTAGAAGTCGCAGACAGGAATCTTACTAAACATATGTGGAAAGCTGCAGGAATTTAAATTCTTTAAAAGGAGAGGTTCGTTTTGGAAAAAATCACCATTGGAAAATTACCAATTTATCGTGCTGCACCGCCTAATGTAAGAGACAATCTTATAGTTATCGATAAGGAAATAGGTGCAAAAAATCTTTCTGTTGGAATAGGTATTTACTCTAAGGGACAAACATCCGAGTTTCATGTTCATTCCGAGGAAGAAGAAGTAATGATTTACACCAAAGGAAAGGGAATCATGAAGACAATCGATGGAAAGGAGGTTGAGTTAAAAGAAGGGGATGTGACTTATGTACCAGCTGGGGAGAAACACCAACTCATAAATACGGGCGATGAGGATTTCGTGTTTCTATTTGTTTACACACCAGCTGGTCCTGAAAAGAATATCAGGAAATGGAACATTGTTGAAGATGGAAATTATTCTATCAAAGAATTGTTTTAAAAATGTTAAAAAGGGGGCAAATTTATGAAAAAAAATTTAATGTTAATTAGTTTGTTACTTTTGTTCGTTTCAACATTTATGTTTGGAGAATTCGTAATAGGGGTTGCGAGCCAACATTTGGGAAACGACTGGAACAGGGGAGTTGTAAAAGGAATTAAGGATGAAATGGAAGCACTGGAGCTGGAGTATATTCATACCAATGCCAGAGGAGATACAAATCAGCAGGTAAATGATGTGGAAAACTTTTTACTCAGAGGAGTAGATGCGGTTATTATTGCCGGAGGAGAAGGCCCGGCATTTGCACCTGTAATGAAAAAGCTCAACGATGCGGGTATTCCTGTTATAACAATAGATATCGCTTCCGAATATGCTTTGACAAATGTAACTTCCGATAACTTTAATGCCGGTGAAAAATTATCACTTTATACCGTTAACAAATTGAGAGCAAGTGGACAGATAGTTGTTTTTGATACACCGGGCTGGCAGAGTCTCCTGATAAGAGGAAGAATGCTTGATGCGGTTTTAGTTGATTATCCCAATGTAGAAATCGTTGCAAGATTTGAATGCTCAGTTATTGATTCTGTCAACAACAGTTATCAGCAGATGAAAAGTTATTTATTATCGAATCCCAATGTTGGAGCAGTATACTGTACATGGGGATTACCTGCAATAGGCGCTTCAAAAGCCATAAAAGAATTGGGAATGGAGGATGAAATATTTGTCGTTTGTGTTGACGCTGATCAGGCAATACTTCAAGAGATGATGTCGGAAGATTCTCCTCTCACAGGTGTAATAGGGCAGTATCCGGAACTGCTGGGAAAACTATCGGTAGATATGACAAAACTTGCTCTGGAAGGCAAAACCGATCAGATTCCAGTTGAAGTTTATGCTCCAATTATTTGTATTGAACAGACGGACCCCGATGCGTGGTTTGCCGGTACAGAAAATAAAACTCCTGGAGATGCCTGGGAAACATTGTATTAATTTTAATTGGTTCCGGGTTTCTCCGGAACCACCTTTATATAATTTTTAGGAGTATTTTTTATGAATAAGACAGCGATAATAACCGGTGGAGCGGACGGAATAGGGAAAAGTATTTTTGAATTATTTTTATTGAAGGATTATAACTCTGTTGTCATAGACAAAGATAGTGAAAGGATTGAGGATTTAAGAAGTAAATACAAAGAAAAAACGTTATTTTTTAATGCGGATGTATCAGATTACACTATGATGGAAAGGGTATTTGAAGAGATTTATGACACTTTCAACAATATTTTTGTTTTAGTTAATAATGCAGGGATACATACGCATGATCTGTTGGAGAACATGTCTGAGGAGAAGTGGAAAAATACTATAAATATTAATTTAAACAGTGTATTTAATTGTAGTAAATTTGCGGTCAGATACATGAAAAGAGAAAAGTGTGGAAGAATAATAAATATTTCTTCGATGTCGGCGGAGAGAGGATCGTACAGACACACACATTATTGTGCATCGAAGGCCGGTATTGTAGGCTTTACGAAGGCTTTAGCGAAAGAAGTGGGAATTTATAATATAACTGTTAATTCAGTTTGCCCGGGAATAGTTGTAACCAAAATGCAGACTGATAATTTATTTTATGAAAAGAAAGATCAATGGATGAAAGAAATGTCGATAAAGAGATTTGGAAAACCATCCGATATAGCGAACGCAGTTTATTTCTTATCATCCGAAGATGCGGGTTGGATTACCGGACAGTCACTACATGTAAATGGTGGAATAGTAATGCATTAATGAAAGGAGAAAATATGGATAAAAGAGAATTAGCAAAGTATATTGATTCATCATTGTTAAATGTCGATTCGACCTATGATGATCTGGTTAAGGTTTGTGAATTGGCAAAAAAATATGAATTTGCAACGGTGGCTATAGCGAATTCATGGATTCCTTACGCGAAAAAACTGCTTGAGGGCAGTCCTGTTGGAATTGATTCCCCGGTTGGTTTTCCAAATGGATATTCAACCACAGAAGCCAAAAAATATGAAATTATTGACATTTTGGAAAAGGGTGCCACGGAAGTGGATGTAGTAATGAATATCACATGGCTGAAGAGCAGAATGTACAATAAGATCGAAAACGAGCTGGAAATACTGAGAAACGCATGCAAAAAGAATGTATTCAAAGTGATAATAGAAGCTTATTATTTAACCGATGAAGAAAAAGCTATTGCAGCCGAACTGGTGGTAAAAGCGAAAGCGGATTTTGTAAAAACATCTACAGGATTCGCTCAGGGTGGAGCGACCGTAGAAGATGTAAAGCTTCTTTATGATAAAGTTGGCGGTAAAATAAAAGTAAAAGCTTCCGGAGGAATAAAAACTTATGATGAAGCAATGAAATTCTTAGAAATCGGAGCAACCAGATTGGGAGCGAGTAATGCACATCTATTAATGGAAGATTGAAGTAGAAGTGTGAAAAACACCGATGTTTCTTTAATAAACTCAAAAATATTGAAAATACATTGTGTTATGTGAGATAAATGTTTGGAAAATATTATTTTGACCGGAAGAAACTAAATGCTATGAAGAATAAAGAAATCCGTAGATAAGGATTTCTTTATTTTTATAATAACATTTCGATTTATCTCTTTATTGTACGTGATCCATACTTTTGCATTTTTTAAGGATTATTGTTCTACTTTAAGGTTATTGAGAAAACATGTGTGTTTATACTATCCGAAAAAATTATTCCTTTTACTTTTCCTTCTGGGATTTTTACTCTTTGCAGGTAAAGATAGCAGTTGATGTTCTGTTTGTTACCGTTGGATTCATATCTGAATGAGAATTCCTTGGCTATTTTTTCTCCGAATGAGGGTCCCGAACACCAGTCGGAAAATGATAAAATTTTTGATTTAAATGAATCGTCTTCATAAATGATTTTTATTTCAGAGCTGTAATTGCCGTGATTCGCAGAACCCAAAAAATATATTTCATTTACCTGTACCGGTTCGAATTCAATTGCTTGATTCTGCAATCTGAAATTGTTTAAGTCATCTGTCTGAACTATGAATGGAACAGTATCACAGAAAAGAAGAGAAATTGAAGAATATTGATTTTCATTTCCGCTCTTCATGAATTCGTTTATTTTTAAATCACTTTTCAGTTCTTCGAGGGGATATCCAGCTCCGAGTGTACCCTGAATGTTGTCGAAATTACCCCGTGTTCTTTGAATATCTGATGCGAATCCATCGTTGTTAAATATTCCGCTTAACTGAATGAGAGTATAATCGTCATATTTTTTATAGAGGACTCTTTCCGAGGTATCCGTTTGAATTTTATTCTGTTTCATTTCAAAAATCTTTCCGTTAACTTCTTTCAGAAAATTTTCGTCGGGAGAAATATAAATTGTTTTATCCAGATTTTCTGAATATATAACGGGATTTTCAGGAACAATTATGATCTGGTCCAGAACAATCGATTCGTCGGAATCGTATGAAAAGCCGATTGAAAATTTTTCCTCTTCGCCGTTTCCGGCTATGTGTCCCAAAAATACAATTTTTTCATTCCGTATATTTATGGTGTTTTTATCTTTATTTTCTCCACATCTTATGGAAACCGATAACTCTCCTGAATAATTTCCTTTTCCAAACACACCAAAAATTCCGTAAGAGAGAGGAGACAATTCCATTTCTTCTTTTATTCCGGAACTTCCGTTTAACGATAATGCCGCACTCCCAGAATAAGAAGTGTTCTGTAATATTTCAACCGGGGACAATCCCCAGTCGAATTTTTCTGCTTCCACGGTTAATGAGGGATTTAAAACTTTATTGTCCTTCGATAAATATATTTTATACTCTTCCGGCAAGGTTTCGATGGCCGAAAGTGACAACAGATAACTTATCGTGGATTCGGCACCGGAGTTTTTATTTACGTGTGTTATTTCCATTCCATCATATCCCTGATTTGATGGACCGATCATCGTTTCCTGAAGGTCGTTCATTCCGATGAACCAGCTCATAAGGAGTTCCATGATTATTGAGGTTTCTTCAGCTTTTTTTACATCTTTGAAATGAATGGAAACCTTATTTAGAGAAAAAGTCGAATTGATGAATACTTCCATTCCGTAAGCGAGTTGAGGATATAAATCCACCCTGTCCCAGAATCTGTAAACGGGACCGGATGAAATGATAAAAGCAGTTAATTTTTCAAAGATTCCGTATGTTTTTGCGAATAAAGTTTCATCGTTTAAAATAATGGACGATTCCGCAAGAGCCTCAAGTTGCCTGGATCCCCAGCTATGCCAGTTGAAATCTTCATTTCCCTCGTCTATCAGTCCAAAGTTTTTGTATGGGTTTTCACTTTTATCCATCAAAGCGTCTGAAATCTGTTCTATAGTTTTCAGAATTTCATCATTTTTACTCGTTTTATACAGATCACAACAGGCGAGCAGAAAAACAGACGAAATATCGCTGTAATTATCCAGAAGACCGTTTTGAATCTGTTTTTTCAGAAGATTATATGTTCTCAGGGATTTTTCCAGAAGAATATTCGAATAGTCCATATCTATGCTTTTAAAAACTTCAGAACCGAGCGATGTTGCCCACACAGCCCTGACTGCCCACCAGTCGGCATTCGGTCTGGAAGTTATTCCGTTTTTATTTATGCTTCCGTTTTCATAGACAAAATTATAATAATCGCCATTTGAGAGTCCCATGGACAATACAAAATCCAGTGCTTCTCTTGCCCTCGATACAAAAAAATCCTCGCTGTTACCCCTTTGAATCTCCCTCAAATATAAGATCGCTGCCCTTGCAACGTCATCTACACAGGTTACCCCCTCTTCGGAAGCTTCAACATGACTGTAAGTTCCATCCGGTTTGAGGTCTGCGTAAATCCAATAACCTGTCTGGGGAGTTCCTTCAACGCTGAATTCATCTCTTAAGAATTCCAGGTGTTGCAATGATGAAATCGGGATTGCCGAAAAAACAGCAATCCCAATTAAAACAAATAATATTAGAAAAAAATTCTTCATTATTCTCCTATTGAATAAGATTGAATCTCATGAGTTAGTTCTTCAATAGTATTTATAGCTTCCGTGATTCCTTCCGAATGGAAAAGTTTGAAATATCTGTAAAATTCCACTTCATCTCCGGCCTTGAAATGCATTACATAATCTTCCCAACCGCCTGCTGCAATGCCTTCCGTTGAAGGATAAGCCTGAAACTCTCCGGGGATCCACATGAAATACCCATCTCTGAATTCTCTGCTTTCGTATATCCATTGAGGTCCACGAATCCACTTTTCATAATCGGCATAAACGAGGGGGTTTTCAGGAAGAATTTCTGCGATACCTATTTTCATAGATGGAGAGTAATTGGATCTCCAGTTTTCCTCCGAAGCGTAAATATATGTTGCGCCCCACCATAACGGTTTCATCGCATCGGTGGCGGGGAAAACGGTGAATAATTTGTCATTGAGCTTCAGAGAAGCTCCTCTGTCTGACCAGTACTCCCAGGGAGTTGAATTGAGTTGGTCGGCCCATAACAATCTTCTGAATGTGGGTAAGATATGAACTGAATCATCGGAAATATCCGTGATCGGTCTTGTGATCATGGGTTGTAACTTCATGAGATCCTGATAATTTTCAAATTCGAATGTGGTATCGGCAACGATGTAACCGTTTTTGAAAATAGTGGTTTTGATTATCTGATTGAGACCTACAAACTGTGGTGATCTCAATTTTGAGTACACTGTAACACCCACGTTACCGGCGGGATTCACTTCCATATTTTCAACAATAAAATCTCCTGAAGTTTTTTCTTGATGACTGTTTCCATAATTTCCGTCGACATAGTATGTTGAGCCTACCCAACCTGCAACACGTGCCGTTCCGATTTCATCAACTATCGTTCCTTCGTTTCCCATGAACTCGACTATTCTTACCAGACCGGATCTATTGACCAACGCTTTGAAATTGTCAAAAGTGATCAGTATACCGTCTTCAGTATCTTCGATTGTGGCGCATGGGTTGATTTCCTGTGTAAAATCGTCTTCGGATAGTACGATTTTTGCAGGACCTTCCAGTAAGGTCATCAGGATGTCATCCGAAGATAATTTTCCGTTTTTGTCCAGATCATCGATTTGAAATTGTACGACATTTCCTTCACCGTCAACGATTTTTAAGGAATTCCAGTTTACATCCACATCGAATCCGACGATATCCAATAAATCCTTCAGATCTATCGTTATAGGTACTGGATCGTCCGTAGCTTTTGTTATGTTTAAAGGGATTTCCACTACTTCGGCCGTGAGTACTATACCAATAAGCAAGATAAAAAGAATTAACAGTCTTTTCATAAAATAATACCTCCTAATATTTATATGGAAACGCTTTCATACTTATATTAATTGAATAGATAATTGTTGTCACTCGTTATTACGGGTATATATCAGTAATTATGGGCGATTAAGATAAAATATCAGAGCGATTCATCATATTTTGCAATGTTTTTTATTTAAATATTCCACATTACTTCGAAAATTATTGCGATGAAGAGTTTTTGGTGTTTATTTGTATATAATTCCTTATAATCAGTGATCACCGGAATTGTTTGTATATGTAAAACATAAATATAATGGCAGTATATATGAAAGCGCTTCCATATTTTAGGAGAGATAAATGTGAGTAAAAAAATCGCCGATGTTGCAAAGATAGCCGGAGTGTCGATTTCCACAGTATCCAGAATAATAAACAAATCGGGTTATGTTTCTGAAAAAACCAGAAAAAAAGTCCTGAGAGCGATAGAAGAAGTGGGTTATAAACCGAGCCAGGTGGCCTCGTATCTCGCGAGTAAAAGAAATTCTTTCAACTGTGTGGTTATTGGAGGGAATTTAACATATAAATCTATCACTCAGGAACCGGACGAATTTTATACCGTTATTCTCAAAGGTATTCAGGATTATTGTAGTAACAACAATATGAATCTGGATATAAAAAAAATCGGAGACGATATAAAGGGATATGACGGTTATATCCTGATCGGAGGAGAGATCACAGAAAAGGATGTTCAGAATATTCGATTTTTCAACAAACCCATAGTCGTTGTGGATCAGTATTTACCGTCTTTAAAGGTGGATTTCATTCTGACAGACGGGTTCGATGCTGGTGTATATGCGGTGAGATACCTTTACGAAAGGGGAATAAGAAGGATATATCACATAAGGGGACCGTTGGCTCACACCGGCTTTAAGGATAGGTATGAAGGATATTCTTCCGCTATGGAAGAACTTGGATATTTTCCAAAATGCTACGAATTCAATGAACAGAGTGATAACACCGATGAAATTTTAGATAAAGCATTTGCCGAAATAAGGAAACCTCAGGCTTTCTTCTGCTGTAACGATACCGCAGCAAGAAGAGTGATCTTGTCTTTGAAAAAGAGGAAGATAAAAGTTCCCGAAGAGATTTCCGTTATCGGTTTTGATGACATTTTAAGCGCTTCAATCGAAGAACCTGAGCTGACCACATTCAAGATTTTTAAATATGAAATGGGTGATATAGCCGCAAAAAGGTTATTCAATTTACTTATAAAGGAGGATACTCATCCCGTTAAAACTTATATATTCACCGAATTCATAAAGAGGGGGAGCAGTATCTGAAACTCAAAAGGGAGGTATATATATGAAAAAGCTTTTAGTTGTTCTTGTTATTTTATTAACTATCAGTTTTACTTTTGGAACGATTAATTTCTGGACGGCTCCAAATCCTCAACAGGAGGAATTTTGGAAAGGAATGGTTGAAGAATGGAATGCAAACAATCCCGATGCACAGATCAAATGGAAAGTAATTCCTGCAACGGGAAGTTCCGAAGAAGCTATACTGACAGCAATAGCTTCAGGAGAAGGTCCTGATCTCTGTACGAATATTTTCAGTGGATTCGCAGCACAATTGATTGAAGCCGGTGTTCTGGTACCATGGAATGATTTCGATGGATATGAGGAATTATTGGAAAAGAGAGGAATGGTTGAGGCTATTAAAGGATGGGAATTCGGTGGAAATTCATATGTAATTCCTATTTATTCGAATCCCATGCTCGTCTGGTGGAGAAGTGATATTTTAAAAGAAGCCGGTTTCGATAATCCACCGAGAACTTACAGTGAAGTTCTGGCCCTTGGAGAGAAAGTGGCGATTCCAAAGGAAAGATACGCTTATGCATTTATTAAGGGTAAAAACTGGTGGGACAGATGGTACGATTTCATCACTCATTATTACGCAGCAGGCGATGGAGCACCGTATTTTGATGTTCAGAATAACAAATGTCTTTTCAACAAAGTGGAAGGTTCCAGTGGAGATGCGATAGGTTATGAGGTTGCAAATTTTATAGAAGAATTGTTTGATAAAGATTATGATGCCATATCTATGATTGATAACGCTTTGTATCTTGGAGCTGTTGTAGGTCAGATAAATGGTCCCTGGGATATGCCTACGGCTGCCAGTGTTTTTCCGGATGTTTACCCGGAACACATAGTTTTCAGCACTCCACCTGTGCCGGATAGCTATCCTGCCGATAAGCCGATTAAAACTTTTGCCGATACGAAGGGAATGGTTTTGTTCAATTTTGCTAAAGACAAGGATAAAATCTGGGAATTTGTAAAGTGGGTATATTCTGATCCGGAACACGACAAAAAATGGTTGGAATTGACCAATCTTCCTCCGGTAAGAGATGATTTAACAACGAATGAATTGTTTGCGTCTATTTTTGAAAACAACACAGGATTGAAGGCATATGCCGAGTATGTTCCTTATGCTGTTCCGCCGGCGCTGACAACTTTTACAACTGAAATACAGGATTTGATGACTCAATACTTGATCGAACCGTTATCACTTCAAAAAGAAACCGCCAAAGATGCCGTAGATAGAACAGTCAATGAAATAAACAAAGAATTGTTCTAAAAAATATTTGAGGAAAGAGTTTTAATGCTCTTTCCTCCTTTTTATTGAGGAGTGTTTATGAAATTTTTTAATCGGAAGCGAGAAGAAGTTAGTAATCTTAATTACTCATTGGGAAAACTTCATAGAAAACAAGCGAGTAAAGGATGGTTATTGATCTCGCCTTATATTGTGCATCAGGGGATATTTTTTGGAATACCACTTGGGTGGCTTATTTACCTCATGTTCGTTAAATGGAATTACCTGTCTCCCGCTAAATTCTATGGATTGAAAAACTTTGTAAATTTATTCACAGACGACACTTTTTGGCTGGTGTTGGGAAATACATTCAACATGATGGCATATTTCATACCGATTTCAATGATCGGGGCAATTCTCCTCGCTCTGGCGTTGAATAAACTGAAGTACTTCAGAACGGTGGTCGCATTGTCCTTTCTTGTAGCGAACGTATCTTCGGGGGTCGGTTATTCAATAGTATTTCAAAAAATACTCGCAGAGAACGGTCCAATAAATAAAATTTTGTATAATTTATTTGGAATAACGATACCTTGGTTCAAGGAACCCCAACTCGCAATTTTGAGTATTGCTTTGATGATTTCATGGAAATTCATAGGTTATTACGGATTGATATTACTGGCGGGAATAGGTGCCGTTCCAAAGAATCTTTATGAGGCGGCAAAGCTGGACGGCGCCACTAAGAGGACACAGTTTTTCAAAATAACTCTTCCCCTTATAAATCCTGCTCTCGTTATGGTTTTGGTAATGCAGATAACACTGACCTTCGGTATATTCACCGAACCGTATATGATTACTGGTGGTGGCCCTATGAAGAGAACATACACTTTCATGATGTTCATATATGATAATGCTTTCAGAACCTTCACAAGGACCGGTCCGGGTTATGCAGCAACGATAAGTGTTATAACCGCTGCGATAAGTTTCAGCTGTATTTTCCTCGTCAGAAAGATTATTGAAAGAAAGGTGGATTTAACATGAAGAAAGGTAAAGTTGGAATCTGGATATTTGAAATATTAATGCTGGGAATTGCACTGATCTGGCTTTATCCTTATATATGGCTTGTACTTTCGAGTTTCAAGCCCCAGAATGAAATATATACGACTGTTATTCCCTCATCGCTGACATTGGAACACTATGAATTCATATTCAGTTCCGCCGAGAAGATGGAGAGGCCTTTTCTGAGAGCGTTGGGAAATAGTATGTTTATCTCCGTAGTGGTGACTTTCAGCGTAATAGTAACCTCGGCATTTGTCGGTTATGCCATATCAAAAATTAAATTCAGGGGCGGCAGATTTTTAAACCATTTCACCATTTTTCAGATGTTGTTTCCGGGATTCATGTTTATTTTACCTTTATACATAGTCATTAAGAATCTTGGAATGTACAACAGTCTTGCCGGATTGATTGTTCCGAGTCTTTTTGGTGCCTGGGGTGCCTTCATGTTTGCCCAGAGTTTAAGGGCCCTGCCGGATGCCTATATCGAATCCGCAAGAATAGAAGGGGCAAGCGAGTGGAAAATAATAATGAAGATAATGTTTCCTCTCGTAAGATCCACCGCCAGTATTGTGGGATTGTTCACATTTATCGGAATCTGGGATAATTTCCTATGGCCTTTGATCGTCATACAGGACTATGATAAAATGCCGCTTTCCGTTTTGCTGGCAAGTTTCAATCACGAGTACGCCAGTTATATAGGACCACTTCTGGCAGGATCGGTTATACAGACTATACCCATGGTATTATTGTTTTTGATTTTCAGAAAGTATTTCCTTAAAGGAATATCGGTTTCATTAAAATAAAATAATTTAGGAGGAAAATTATGGAACTCAAACTTAGAAGACATCCTTTAAACCCTTTATTATCACCAGTATTCAATCACAGCTGGGAAAATAAGTATGTGTTTAATCCCGCCGTGATAAAAGATAACGGTTTGTTCCATATGTTGTACAGAGCGCAGGGAGAGGATATGGTATCGAGATTTGGTTATGCGGTCAGTTCAGATGGGATCCACTTTAACAGACTTGAAAAACCCGTTTTTTCACCGGCGAACAGAGACGAGTTATACGGTGTTGAAGATCCGAGAATAACGAAAATGAATGATGAGTATTATATTCAATATACCGCATATGCCCCGGGAAGTATAAGAATCGCTCAGGCCCACACCAAAAATTTTATCATTTGGGAGAGGGACGGAATAATAATACCCGAATCGCCGAATAAAGATGCAGCGCTTTTCCCTGAAAAAACAAACGGAAAATATGTGATGTTTCATAGATTGGAGCCCGATCTTTGGCTGGCCTTTTCAGATGATTTAATTCACTGGGGTGATTACAGAAAGATCGCTTCACCGCGCGAAGGGTATTGGGATAATGAGAAAATAGGAATAGCAGGATCCCCGATAAAGAAGGAATACGGATGGCTGGTTCTTTATCATGGAGTGGAAAAGGGTCCCAGGCTCACGTACAGATTGGGATTTATGGTACTTGATAAAGATGATCCGGGCAAAGTATTGAAAAGAACGGAAGGTCCGGTTCTGGAACCTAAGGAAGAATGGGAAGTGTTTGGAGGAGTTCCGACGGTTGTCTTTTCCGATGCCATTGTCGAGCACGATGAACAATTTTATGTATATTATGGTGCCGCCGACAATCATATCGCTCTGGCGACGATAGAAACTCAAGAGGTAAAAAAATGGGCAGAAAGTTAATAATTCTATTTTTGATAGTTTTTTTGAGTTCTCTAGCCTTCGCAATTTCAATAGATTTCGATAAAATGAAAAAATTTATCAGGGTTTCAAATGAACCCATCTTGATGCCTGAGGGCATAGGGTTTGAGTGCAAAGCGGTTTTCAATCCGACGATCATTGAAGAGAACGGCAAATTCTATCTTTTTTACAGGGCGGAGAATTGGGAAGGTGAAAATAAATGGAATGGAACATCTTCGATAGGTCTGGCGGTGAGCAGCGATGGGATCAATTTCGAGAAGAGGCCCAATCCGGTGATTTTTCCGACCGAAGATTATGAGATTCCCGGTGGATGTGAAGATCCGAGAATAGTGAAGATCGAAGACAAATTCGTCCTGACCTACACTGGATATGACGGAAAGGTAGCCAGACTTTGTCTGGCTATTTCCGATGATTTAATAAACTGGGAAAAACTTGGACCGGTTTTCAAGGGAGAATCCTGGACCAAATCCGGAGCAGTTGTTCCGGAGAAAATAAATGGAAAATACTACATGTACTACGGTGATACCAATATATACCTGGCTACTTCGGAGAATTTAACGGATTGGAAAATTTCATTGACACCCGTTCTGGAAAAAAGGATAATCAATTTTGATTCCGCGCTCGTTGAGCCAGGTCCGACTCCTTTGATCACTGATGAAGGGATTTTGCTGATATACAACAGTGCGGATTATTCAAAAATCTATAGAGCCGGTGCCGCTCTCTTCGACATAAGAAATCCGGGAAAACTCGTAAAAAGAACGGAAGATTTCCTGATTGAACCGGAATTCAGCTGGGAAAAATACGGACAGGTACCGAACGTCGTTTTTATTGAAGGTGCGGCGATAATAAATAACAGATTGTATGTCTATTACGGAGCTGCGGACACTTATATCGGAGCTGCCTATATCGAATTGAATTAAAAAACAGAAAGAAAGGATCAGTCATCCAGACTGCTTTCTATAACTATCTTTTCCTGTTTTAGATTTTCTATTTCCTCGAGCTGGAAGATAACTTTTTCTTCCTTTTCTTTTTTTGTTTTATTAAACTGCTCTATTTTTTCGTAATCGGAACCGAAGGTGAACATTTTTTTATTAAGTATTTCGAGCTCCATCTCCAGTTCGGTTGAAGATTCTGTCAGTTCTTCTATTTTTCTTATTATCGATTTATACCTGTTCTGCATCTTTTTTCTTTCTTTATATGAGATTTTGGATTCGCTTTCCTCTTTTTTCGTTTCGTTGTTGTCGAAGATGTGTTTCAGATAGTAATCCAGTGACCCGATCTTTTTCAGTTTTTGATTTTCTATAAGAACGTATTTATCACAGATATTCTCGACGAAATCCCTGTCATGGGAAACCAGAATAATGGCACCCTTGAATTCTTTCAAGACTTTTTCAAGACTTTCGATAGTCCAGATATCAAGGTTGTTTGTGGGCTCGTCCATTATCAGGACATTGGGCGCCTGAAGTATTACTTTGCTCAAGGCCAGTCTTGTTTTTTCTCCTCCGCTCAACTCGCCCACGTTTTTGAAAACATCGTCTCCTGTAAATCCGAATCTTCCTATATATTTTCTGATTTCAAAATCCGGCCAGTAGGGTTTAATTTTCCAGATTTCTTTGAGAACATCGTTATCTCTGTTCAAATCTTCCTTTAACTGGGATAGATACTTCCATTTGACATTGTATCCCCATTGTATTTCTCCGGTTTTTCTTGGAATGTTATCGGTGATCAGGTTTAAAAGGGTGGTTTTACCGCTTCCGTTTATTCCCAGAATCGAAAGTTTTTCTCTTCTGTTGAGTTCGAGATGAACTTTTTTAAATATTTTTTTATCGCCGTAATTGTACGATAAATCTTCTATGCTGAGAACCACATAACCCGTTCTGCTGGGTTCGGGTATGGAGATTTTTTGTTCTTTTATTTCTTCATCCGGCAGATTTATTTCATTCATCTGCGTTTTTAATTTTTCTGCCTGTCTTTCCTTGCTTTTCGCCTGCTTGATGAATTTATCTTCTCCCCATATTCTGTATCTTTTTGCGATGGCGGTCAATCTATCTATTTCCTTTTCCATATTCGCTCTCTGTCTCAAACCACTTTTCAGGAGCACTTCTCTTTCTTTTCTGTAAAGTTCGAAATCACCTTTAAAGTCCCAGAGTGAACCCGAGTTCAATTCCCAGAAACGATTTCCGACTTTTCTCAGCAGGTATCTGTCATGAGTAACGAGGATCACGGCCCCGTTGTAATTTTTTATGAAGTTCAGTAACCATTGAACCGATTCTATATCGAGGTGATTGGTGGGTTCGTCCAGTATTAACAGATCATAGTCCACGAGAAGTAATTTTCCGAGTGAAATTCTCGTTATCTCGCCTCCCGAGAAACTGGAGATCTTTCTTTCCCATGTTTTTTCGGGGAATTCCAGACCGGTGAGAATTGATCTTACCCTTCTCTCAAAACTGTAATACTCTTCGGTATCCTTTAAAACCAGATTTATACTTTCCATATAGTAATCGAAAAGTTTTTGATCCATATTTTTAATTCTTTCCTGTGTCTGATAGCCTATCTTTAGGTTGGAAGAAACATAAAGTGATCCCTCCGACTGTTCGAGTTTTCCGGATAAAATTTTCAGAAGAGTGGTTTTACCACTTCCATTTTTTCCTATAAGTACTATTTTGTCCTTTTTATATAGTGAGGAAGAAACATTTTCAAAAAGAAAACCGTTTCCGTAATCGTGTCCAATTTTTTCCATAGTAAGTAACATTTCTTCACCTCTTATTTATAATATCAAAAAAAGAAGCGGTTATTAACCACTTCTTTTTAAGACACCCTTTCTTTTTGCCCATTTTTCCATTATAGAAAAGATTTTCAGACCTGCAGGCAACAAAACCGCTCCCATTAAAATGAGAGGCCATATATTGCTCCATTGGCTGGAAAAATTCTGCCCTTCCAGAATTGAGGCCCGCATTCCTCTGAGAGCATACGTTGCGGGTGATAGTTTTGCAACGTTCTGCATCCATACAGGCAGTACGTCAATTTCATAATAGACACCCGAAAACATGAGCAACAGCGCCTGAAATATATGAACGACCTGAACGCCCTTTTCCGGGGAAATGAGTGGCAGTATGGCTGCTACAACTCCAAGCCCTATAAAAGAGAAACTGGCGACGAAAAGAATACCTACGGCCGAAATGAAATTTGCCCCAGCCAGATTCAGATCGAAGAAGAAGGACACTATTCCAAGTATAACCACACTTCTTAAAAGTCCGTATAAAATGGCATATCCACAGGTGCTCAGAAGATGAGTCGATCTTCTCACCGGGGCCATGAATGTATATTCAATGGTTTCTTCCCATCTTTCCCACGCGACAGTTTCGGCTACTATTTCGAAGAGTATAGAAAGATACCCCCACAAAATTGAACCGATAAGCATGTAAAGTATCAGATAATTCGTATCAACAGGCGTTCCTGAAAAGGCTTCTACTCCCTTTCCGATGAATCCCATGGTTATAGAATTGGCTATTGTATATAAGAAAAAAACCACTTCCCATTTCCAATATCTCTTCGTGAGATTGAAATTTCTTTCTATAAAAGCCAGAGAAGCTCTCAACTCTCTGGCCAAAGGTTTTACACTCATGCGGATACAACCTCCTTGGAACTTTTTCCGTATTCAGCATCCTCAAAAGACAAGCCGGTGAATTCTATGAATACATCTTCGAATGTCGGATTGGATATTTTATTCACCAGCTTTCTTTTTAATTCCTGCGGGTGACCGGTTATCATTATTCTTCCGTTATGAATTATTGAAACCCGGTCGCACAGTTTTTCTGCTTCATTCATATCGTGAGTCGTCAGTAAAATAGTTGCCTTCGTTCTGGCTCTCAGATCGAGGATTAATTTCTGAACATCCTTTTTCGCTCTGGGATCCAATCCTGTTGTCGGTTCGTCGAGCAACAATATTTTTGGGTCGGTCATGAATGCCCTCGCTATTGCAACTTTTTGTTGCATCCCCCTTGAAAAGTCCTCAAGGGGATCTTTGAGTCTCTTCCTGTCCAGACCGACTTTATCTATCAAACTTTCTATCTTATTAAAAGCTTCTTTTTTACTTATTCCGTGAATACCCGCAGAGTAAAACAGATTTTCATAAGCGGATAACTTTCTGAAGAAACTGGCCTCTACCGAAACTCTGTTCATTATTTCCTGTACATATTTCGGGTGTTTCCTCACATCATGATCGAAGATCTCGATCTCGCCTTCATCAGGAAAAAGCAATGTGGAAGCAATTCTTATGAATGTAGATTTGCCTGAACCGTTGGGCCCCAGTAATCCGTATATTTCACCTTCGTAAATATCGATGTCTATACCTTTTAAGGCCGTGACGATTTTTTTGTTCTTCTTAAATTTCTTAACTATATTTTTCGCGTGAATGGCAATTGCCATTAAATTCACCTCCCAGATAAATTGGAAAAATTATTCGAATTTTACCCTCTGTTCCTGGTAAAGGGTAAAATCTGAGATGATTATCGACTCCGCATTACATAATCCCGAACATTCTCCGCGTTTTTCGTTGATAGTGTTTCTGAATCCTCTTTTTCCTGCAGATAACATTTCTTCACCCCCGAATATGTTTCAGACTTCCTCGCTCATATCTTGAATCTCTGATTGTTGTAAGAGAGAAAATCTGAGACAGCATCTGCTTTTGCTTTACTCAAATCCAAATACCTTAAATCTCTTCTTCTTTTTTTGTTTTTATTTTTTAAAGACATAAAAATTCCTCCTTTATTTAATCGATTTCTATAAATCTATTTTCTGAATGTTATAGGGTAGAAAATCACTCACTATTTCAACCCTTGCCTCTTTTATAATTTTGTTTACACTCATCTTTCCTTTGTAGCTTTTTTTGTTTGTATCAAACATAAACTTACCTCCCCAGATCTGTGATAATAAATATTGATAATCTGATGTTTTCCGACCCGCTTTGGAACAGAGCGCCTACCGTCATAAACATCAACACTGCGGATTCCTTGTATACAACTCTGACGTTCACATTTTCAAAATACCCGTTCTCTTTTTTGTCATTTTTTTACCTCCTTCGCCATGGATTCTTACAGTATTATCTTTTTCACATGATACTGAAAAGAATCTGGTTTGTTGACTTTTTTCGACTTCTCTGAACTCTCCTTCTCCTGCTTCGACTTGTTGATGATTTTGTCTTCAAATAACATAATTCTTACCTCCAAAAAAAAACGACCGTGGTCTACGCCACGGTCGCTATATATGTAAAAGAGATCACTCTCAAATCATCACCATACGTTCGTACAAGATGCGACGTGGCACACTCATCCCTGCAACATTATCAACTTTTACGATGGTTCTAAATCTTAAAATCATTCATGCACACCTCGCTTTCTCAAAAATTCAAAAGTATTATACCACCATTTGAAAAAAAATCAATAGTGACTCAAGTCATAAATATGTTTTTTCAGTTACAATCAATTTTTCATAATAGCGTATGAAGCTTTTTTTACGGAAAACGAAGAATATATGAGTTGCTTTCAATCAAGTTTACATGAACAGAGAAAAAACATAATAATTGATAATAATCGGAAATAATTATTTAATGTGACCAAATTTGGTGTTTGAAATTTAGTTAGGATTAGTAATAAAATCTATTATACTATATAGGAGGGGTTTTATGAGATCTTTAAAAGTTTTGCTTTTTTTTGTTGCTATTTTGATGGTATTCAATACCTTTGTGCTGGCTGCTGTCACAGGTGATGCACCTATAAAGGGTGAAACACCATTTTTGTTGACTAATGCAGGACAGGGCCCAGGTGGTAAAATGGCCAGGTTGCTCATGTTTCAATCCAAAGCATTGTTGCCCACTGATTTTGATTACAATGCAGAGCCATTGAAGGAGGATTCAACGGATCTTACTAAGAAGGATTACGAAATACTCTTTGTAATAATAGGTTCTTCGGCAAAGGGACTGGGAGCCTCCGGAATTACAATCGACGATGAAATAAAGAGATTGAATCTTATGATTGAAGAAGCCAAGAAATTGGGAATGACAATAATTGCAGCTCAGATCGAAGGAGATGCCAGAAGGGGAAAAACCGGAAGTGCAGATGAAAGATCGATCGATGCTATAATTCCATTTGCGGACTATATAATAGTCAAAAAAGACGGAGACAGTGATGGGAAGTTCACAAATATGGCGCAGGAGCTCGGTGTTCCTATAACTTACATCGATGAGACCCTTGATTTTATGCAAGTTGTCCAACAAATGTTTCCAACTGAATAGAAATAAAAAATAATACGGGGGGTAAAAAAATATGTATTTGCAGGCGACCATTGTATTAATCGCAATGATTGCAACCTTCGCAATTAGCAGTTGGAAACTCAAGTCCACCGAATTATCGATGGTAGTAACTGCAATTGTTGGAGCACTGGTGGGAGGATTTGGATTTCCGGCTAGACTGCTTGTAGAAGGTATGTTTACATTTTTCGATGTGGGAATGACTTTTATCACCGCTGCGATATTTATAAACATATATTCTGCGACTGGTGCTATGGATGCTATAGTAAGAGCGATTGTACAGAATTTTCATTCGAAGAAATGGATAGTTTTTATATTGCTGGGAGGCATTATGTTGATCCCGGGTGCTTTGACGGGCGCGGGAAGTGTATCGATTTTTGTAGTTGGTGGAATGGTTTCAACAGTACTGGGATATATGGGATTAGGCAAGAAGAAAGTCGTGGGTTTTGTATTCATGTTTGCCGTGTTATCGGCCGTATGTCCTCCTATAAATCTTTGGGCCATGTTAATGTGTGCTCAGGCGAATATGCCTTATGTAGGTTTTGATATTCCGTTGCTTGCGCCTCTCTTAGTTATAGGGACCTTCACAATAATTTTCTTTGGCTGGGGTGCGAAGCCTAAGGATAAACAGGAAATATTGGATCAATTACCGGAACCGATTGAGGGAATGAACTGGATAAGAATTTCATTACCTCTGATATCACTTGTAGTTCTTTTCCTCATGCAGAAGTATCTGGCGTTCTACTTGCCCGTACTGGGACTGCCTTTGACATTTATTATCTGTGCTCTGATATCAATACTCTGCAGTCCGAAGAGAAAAGGGATAAAGAGCTGGTTTTCAACGATCAATGTAACCATGGAACAGGTATTCCCGCTCCTTGCAACAGTAATAAGCGTTGGAACACTTGTCAACATAATGACCGCAACAGGAGTCAGGGGATTGATAGCGATAACGTTTGTAACCTTGCCTGTAGTTCTGATATACGTAGCGGCATTGTTTTTCTTACCATTTGCCCAGGGTTCACTCAGCTATGGAAGTGCGGTTATATTAGGAACGCCGATAATATTCCTTTTCAATTCAATAGGTGTGAATGTAACGATAGTGGCCGCCGCATTGAGTTTCATGTTCCCTCTTGGTGATGCGTTACCACCATCCAGGATAGTGGGAAGAGTAACAATATCAACGGTAGAATACGAAGGAAGCTATATGTCATTTTTGAAGGCAATAATGATCCCCGCAGCGTTTATGGGTGGAGTGGCATTGCTGATGTTGATATTTGCAAATAAATTCAGCTTCCTTGTAGTTTATTAAGGGGGTGAATGAGTATGCTTATAGCTTTAAATGATATTGTTCACATACTGTATTTTGTAATGGTCGGCTTTTTTGCGATATTTCTGATAAAGCAATTTTTCAAGAGAGAGAAGAAACGTGGAATGGTTTATGACATAGTTTATGCATATGTAATCATGGTATTCCTGTTGAGATTATTCTATATTAAGTGAGAGGATGGTGAATATTTTGAAAATAGGAAAAATTGAGATATCAAAAATAATAATCATTGTCCTCGTAGCAATATTAGGAATTATGGCCAGTTATGAATTTCTGGAACTGAGATTTTACAGAGAAGATGTTGTAGTATCGGATTCATTCACTGAAGAAAAAATGCTCAGTGATTGGTTACCGTCCATTAAGAACACCGCCGTGGATGCACCTGTTTATATATTTGATTCCGGTGTACCCGGAGGAAGCGTTCTGATATGTGGAGGAATACATCCGTATGAACCCGCGACAACACTCGCGGCTTATGTGATTATGAACAATATAAATGTGGAAAAGGGAAAGGTTTTTATAATTCCCAGAACGAATATGAGTGCAGCAACCCTTGGAATGCTGGGTAATGCCTATCCGAAGTTTTTCACCATAGAAACCGAATGGGGCGAGAAAAAAATAAGGATAGGAGACAGGGCGACGAATCCTCTTCATCAGTGGCCCGATCCATTCGTTTATGTTAACTATCCATCAGGGCAGAATCTGGCCTACACGGATATCAGAAACATGAACAGAACATTTCCCGGAAAAGAAGATGGATCATTGACTGAAAGAGGCTCTTACGCACTCATGGAGTTGACAAGAAAAGAAAATATAGATCTGTATATCGATCTGCACGAAGCATCTCTTATGTATCCTGTTGTTTCCACATATGTGGCTCATCAGGATGCACAGGATATCGCCATGATGGCTTCCATGGTATTGAGTGCAAGTGAATTTCCTATGAAATGTGAAGTTTCTCCATCTAATCTACACGGCCTGACACACAGGGAAGTGGGAGATTATTCCGATGCGTACGCGGTTCTTATGGAAACACCGGAACCCTTTATAGACAGGGTAGCTGGAAGGATGACTGAAGAATTGATGACCGATGGAATCGACGAATTCATTCAGACCGCGGCTGAAAATGACCTTATTTATTGTAATTACGATATAAATGAAGGAATAACCATGCCGAGTGGTTATGTAGTTAAGGGTGCTCCGATGGATTACAGGGTAGGCAGACATCTTTCGGCTACGAGAGAAGTAATCACATGGATGGGACAGTTTGATCCTGCTAAGGAAGTTATCGTAACATTCCCCGGTTTTATAGATGTAATGGATAACGGTAGTGGATTTTATTTGTCCGATCCGGAGGAAGCAGATGAATCTAAGGTATTTAAAAATTAATACTATTTCAAACAAGGAGGGGTTTTGATGAAGAAACTAGTAGTTTTGCTTTTTGTTACATTGGTAGCGTTATCCGCGTTCGCATGTACGATTGTTGCGGTGGGTAAAGACGCAATGGAAGATGGATCAACGGTTATTACACATAATGATGATTCGACGAGTGCTGATTTCAGATTATGGACTATTCCTGCGAAAGATTGGGAAGAGGGAGCCACAAGAGATATAGTTATCGATTCACACAATTACAATGATTTTGGAAATTTCCCTGAGTCGATAGTTTATGGAAAGGGTACCGTAATGGCTCAGATTCCTCAGGTTCCTCACACATATTCCTATTTCCATTCAAGATATTCTTTCATGAATGAGATGGGTGTGGCAATGGGCGAATCAACTTTCAGCATTGACACGAGCACCGAATACGGTAAAAAAGTAAACGACGTAATGGTCAGAAACAGTTGGGGTATCGTAGATTGCTGGGCAGCACAGGATATCGCACTAGAAAGAGCAACTACAGCGAAAGAAGCCGTACAGATCATGGGCGATTTGATCGAAGAATACGGATGGTACGGTTCGGGCGAAACAATAAATGTCTGTGATGGAAACGAAGTATGGATTGTTGAATTCTATGGAAACGATGTCTGGGTTGCTGTAAAGATTCCTGATGATCATTTCTTTGTAGCTGCAAACAGAGCAAGAATTCTTGATTATGATCCCGACGATACTGAAAATTACATGGCTTCACCAAATATTATAAGCTTCGCTGTTGATCAGGGCTGGTATGATCCTGAGAGTGGGGAACCATTCGAAGTTGCAAAGATCTATGCTCCAAATGATAATCTCTATGCAACGAGAAGAGAATGGAGAGCTTTCGATATAGTCGCTCCATCATTAGGATTATCACCACAAGCACTGAGATTCCCATTGTCGGTTAAACCTGAACAGAAATTGACTGTTAAGGACGTTTGGGATATCAAAGCGGACTATTACCAGGGAACAGATTACGATTTGACAGTAGGAGCAGCTGCCGGACCATGGGGCGATCCTTTGAGATATGCCACTTGGGGTAACGGTACATGGGAAAGAAGTATAAATATGCACAGAACATGTTATGTACATATTGCAAACGTAAAAGCATGGCTTCCTGAAGGAGTAAAGGCATTGAGCTGGTTTGGATACGGCGCACCTGACACTTCCTATATAGTTCCATTATGGCCAATAGTCAATGAAGACGGTCAGACAATACCTGATTTCTATGAAACCGGTTCAAGGTTCGAAGAATTCAGAACAGATTCTGGCTGGTGGGTAAATACTTACGTACAGCAGATGACAGAATTAAGATATGCTGAAGCTATCGAAAACGTAAGAGCTTTCAGAGATCCAAAAGAAGAAATGCTCTTCACAGTAACACCTTTGGTTCAGGAAGAAGCTGCAAAGATTTACGAAACTGATCCTCAAGCGGCGATCAACCTGATCAATGAATATTCTTATCAGAATGCTCTCGCATTCCATGAAGAATGGATAGAACTGGGTAATTGGTTGCTCGGAAATTACGCAATGGGTTACAGAAATTTCAGCACAACCCCATACCCAGAATGGTGGAATGAAGTCATAGACTTCGGTTACCCAGAAAGATAAATTTACAGGGCCGCAACCGCGGCCCTTTTTCTTTATCGCATAACTTTGATATGAGAAGATTAAATGAAGAAAAACCTTCCAAGTAGTTTCTTTCAGTATATATAGACAATATTCAAGTTTTAATTCGAATTCAAAAAATAATATAGTTAAATCAGGTACAGTTCGTTTTTATAAACGTACAGAATTTTTCCTTTGAGGTGAATAAAAATGGCAACTATATCGAAATTTCCCTGGTGTAATATCAACACCGAAAATAAAGTTTTTTCCAAATTCAGAGCGATAATTGAAACCCCCTTTTACAGAAACAACGTTTTGAAAGTTACTTCATTGAAGGAAGCTTATAAACTGGCGAAAAAATCACCCGGGACGATCGTAACTGATTTACCGGTGTACAAACCCGAGAAGATAGGACTGGACGAGGAATCGAAAGTTCTTCTTTTTAACGACGGCTCTGTAACAGGCAGATGTGCCGCTGCCAGAAGAATTTTCGGAGAGCCGAACGTGACCGAAAAGGAATATTCAAAAAAAATTCAGGATGCCGTGTTCAACACCAGATATGAAACGATGTATCATGCGGAAGCTTATATTGGGCTTGATGAAGATTTTATGGTGAAGGCTCATCTCGTAGTGCCCGAAAATTATGAAAATCTTCTCTACAACTGGTTGCTCAATTTTCAATGCTGTTCAGAAGAATATGTGAATCTTTATTCCGAATCCAAAAAACTGGAGTGTGAAGGAGATATATTCATATTTTCCGATCCGGACTGGAAGGATCCGGATCATCCGCTGGGATTGACCTTTTTTGATACCGAACATAATTGCGCGGCCATTCTGGGAATGAAATATTTTGGGGAATTTAAAAAGGGAACACTCACTTTAGCCTGGGGTATAGCCAACAGAAAGAATTATGTTGCCTGTCACGGGGGGATGAAGAAGTATTCTCTCGAGAAAGAGAAGTATATAATTTCATTTTTTGGATTGTCGGGCTCAGGGAAATCTACATTGACACATAACGATCATAAAAAGAAATTCGATGTGACGATTCTACATGACGATGCCTTCATAATATCAACAAAAGATGGTTCTTCGATTGCCATGGAACCCTCTTATTTTGATAAAATAGCCGATTATCCTTTGAATTCCAAGGACAACAAATATTTTTTATCGGTTCAGAATTCGGGAGCGACCCTCGACGAAGAGGGAAAAGTGGTGCTTTTGACCGAGGATATAAGGAATGGAAACGGAAGAGCAATAAAGTCTAAGTTGTGGTCTCCCAACAGAGTCAACAGTTTTGAAGATCCGGTTAACGCTGTGGTCTGGCTGATGAAAGATCCGGTGCTTCCACCGATAATCAAAATAAAGAATGCTAATCTTGCAGCCACTATGGGAGCTACACTCGCGACAAAGAGAACCAGTGCGGAGAGGCTAGCTCCGGGGGTGGATCCTGAGTCTCTCGTTATAGAACCATATGCAAATCCCTTCAGAACGTACCCTTTGAAAAATGATTTCGATGCCTTCGTTTCGCTGTTCAATCTGAAAGATGTCTGCTGTTATATATTCAACACGGGATATTTTATGGACAAAAAAGTGTCGAAGGATCTGACTCTGGAGTTGCTTGAGAAACTCGTGAGAGATGAAATAATCTTTGAAAAATGGAATTCATTCAGTGATTTGGAAATATACCCGGTTGAAGGCTTTATTCCTGATTTCAGTGATGAGGATTACAAAAAAAGATTTATTAAGAGTTTTAAAAACAGAATCGAATACATGCACGATCTGGATTATTTGAAGGGAGGATTCGATAAACTTCCCGAAGAGGCTCTCGATTCATTGAACAGAGTACTGTTTGAAATAGAGAAGATTCAATAAAATCCGTTTATCGGGTATTTTTAAGACCGGTGGTTTTGAATAATCGCCGGTCTTTTTTGTTATAATTTAACAGGGTGATGCGCGTGAAAAATTCTTACATGTTCATAGATTTTCAAAATCAGTCTGTAGATCTGAGATTAATCATCGATAAATTATCGGAAAACAGAAGAATCGTGGGAATAAAGGCCTACGGTCACTGGAACAAGCATCCCATTCTGTCGCTGAGTTATGCCAAAGAAGGGGCGGAACTGATAGAAATACCCGAGGATACTTTTTCTTCGAATAAGAAAAATGATGTGAAGTTGATAGTGGATGTTATAGAAGCACTTTTTATAAAGAGAAATATAGACGAATTCGTGATAGTTTCAGGAGATCTGGATTTTCTTCCCCTGCTTTTTAAGTTGAGAGAATATGGAAAGTATGTAACCGTAATAAGCAGAAAAAATTCGACCTCAATTCATCTGATCAATAACGCAGATGAATACATCGCTTACGATGAACTCGTTAAAAGCGAATCGTTACAGACACCTTTACCGGGAACACTTGATAAACTGATAGTTGAGATAAGGGAGATTCTGAGCAGCAGGAATATGAATCCTGATTTTTTCAACGTATCGAGACTTCTGGAAGGGTTATCAATAAGGCCTCAAAAATACAATCAAAAATCGATTGAATCTCTGACGAACAAAATAGTTCTGGAGATAAAGGGCGAAAAATATTTTGAAACATATAAGACTTTTCTTCTGAGAACGATTGCCGGATATGGTAAAGACGGTGTGGAGACGGCAGATCTGAAAGAAAACCTGATTGGTAAGGATAAATGGTCTCCACCGGATAAAATATCCTTCGCTTCCTTTATAGAAAAATTGACGGATGAGCGGAAGATCGTTTCTTATAAAAACAGAGTTTATGTTAAAGCTCCTTATAGATGGGAACTTCTCTTGAAAGATAAATTGCCCTATCCGGAATATATAGATGTCTTTTCCAGAGAGTTTATGAGAAGGTGTAAAGGAGAGAAAACGATAAGGGAGATACTCGACGAACTGATCGATGAAAAGATAATTCCCGTTAAGATAGCCAATTCCTTCGGACACCTTTCCAAATTCACCGGATTGATAAAGGGTGTGGATGGAAGCGACTACGTCAGCTACAACATTCCCGTCGTTTCAGATGTTGATCCGGATACTTTCATGAAAAATCTCCGGAAAGTTATAATAAAAGAGATCCTGAAAAATGAGAATATATATTTTGAAGAAATTCCCGTTCTTTCGAAGTTCATTCTTGGAAAAGAAGAAAAAAAATACATTGATTCTTTCTTTGATGAACTCGTTGCCGAGGGAGAAATTTCGAAGGATGAAACCAAGTACATATATAATATGAAATCCGGGCAGTAATGCCCGGATTAACACATATAAGGGGGGTAATTGATCACTCACTTTCTAATAATTATGACCTGTTGTTAGTGTAAAAGGTTCACAGATAAACACCACTATATCGTTAAAAATTTTGAATTTATTTATCGATGGCTTGGCATCGGCAAGTGCGACGGGATATTTTTTGTAAAGGTTAAATGTATTTGTGTTTAAATATATATTAAGAAAAATCTTCTCTGAAGAAACTCACAGTCTTCTTTAAAATATATCTTTTCAGAAGAATAGACGAGAGATGTCCGGTCGGTATTTTCTTCAGTTTCGAGTTTTTTATTCTATGAAACAAATCCATTGTGGACTTCGACGGAACGAAGAAATCGAAAAGTGCCCGGAACATTATCGTGGGTTGATGTATGAACTTTGTATAAGTCACCGGATCGTATTCCATACAGCATATTGGAGCGGAATCAACGGGTATATGGGGAACTTTCAGATTTTTCAAATATTCTTCATAGATATTTCCGTGATACTTTTCGCAGGTTTTTATATCACATCCACCTTCTTTCTCATATCTGACTCTCAGAACCTTCGTGACGAAGCTCTTCCAGGTGATGTGATAGAAATTCCCTCCTGTCACTGTCAGCGATAATTTTTTTATTCTATCGTCCAGAGCGGCGGCAATTGAGGCTATGAATCCTCCAAAACTGTATCCCATTATGTAGATCTCATCGGTGAAATCCTGAAGATAATCTATCACCGTTAAACAATCAACAACCGCATTTTCAAATCTGTCTCTCAGTATCAATCTGTCGGGATCCAGAAATAACTCTCCGGATTTATGTCCTTCGGGAGTTCTTTCAAAATGATACGGAAGAATCATCATTGCCCCAAGATAACCGTATTTTGAGAAGTTTTCTGGAAACCATTTCAGATATTTTAAATTTTTGTTGCCGGTCCCGTGTAAAAAAATTATTGCTTTTTTTCCTTTTCCATAGATGTAGAGCGGCAATCTGTTATTTGTGGCGTATTTTGAGGGGTAATTCGATTCGAGAGTGATGATTCTGCCTTCTTTTGACTCATTCTCATTCAACACTTTTATTTTTCTTTCAAATCGCAATGCGAAAATATTTTTGTCGTTTGCCATAGATTTATTGCCCTCTGTATGTTAAATTTAATTTGAAAAATAATAAGGATGTGAAACTATGTATACTTTAGCCGTAATCATTGGACTGGTAGTTTTGGTAATTTCCATAAGAATCCTGAAAAACCTTTACATTCCCTTCCTTCTCGCTATAACCGTCATGGGTATTATACTCCTTATTCCGGTAAATGTTTATGTGGATTCTCTGGTCAACGAAATTACAGAATGGGATTTCTGGAAAACCATAATCACTATATCTTCGATCTATCTGTTGAGCGGTACTATGAATAAGAGCGGAGATTCAAAAATTTTCGTTTCGGCTATGAAAAAAATATTTCCGTCGTCCAGAGTTGCTTCGGCTTTGATTCCCGCCTTTATGGGTCTGTTGCCCATGCCGGGAGGGGCCATGTTCTCGGCGCCTATGGTCAAGGGTATTTCCGAAGGCGGAAACGTTGATTCTGAAGATGCGCTGGTTATGAATTACTGGTTCCGGCATTCCATGGAGTTTTTCTGGCCGCTGTACCCTGCCATGATAATAATTTCTTCCATGGCCGATATTCCGATACCCAGTTTTATTCTGGTCATGCTGCCCGTAGGAATTACGGCCATAGTGGTAGGATATTTGAAATTTGTGAAGGAAAGACCCAGTCTTAAATTCGATAAAAGCGCGTTTATAGATGTTTTGAAATGTGCCTGGCCGATAATAGCAGTTATTGTTTTTGTTATAATAGGTGTGGAAGGCTGGCTGGTGGCACTTATAGCCTCGCTTGCCTATCTGTTTTCGAAGAAGAAACCCTTCGAAATTTTGCTGAGCAGTATAAAATGGAAAACATACATCATCATTTTTGCCATTTTTTATTTCAAGTACTTCATAGACACGACTGGTATAGCCAATGGAATGGCAACGGAATTAATAAACATGTCCATAAGTCCCCTCCTCATTATTATACTTCTTCCTTACCTGATGGGATTTATGACGGGATTAACTGTTGCCGGAGTGGGATTATCCTTTTCGCTGATACTAGGTTTTTCGGGTAATTTTTCTATTATTTCCATAACCCTGCTCGGATATATGTTCGCAGTTTCAGGGGTTCTGACGTCGCCGATGCATCTGTGTGTTGTGCTCACAACAGAATACTTTAAGAGTACCTATATAAAGCTCCTGAAAAAGATATCTGTTCCCCTTCTTCTGGCGATTGCGGCAGGATTATTAGTTTTTCTATTTATTAAATAAAAATGTAACACTTTATCACTGAATAAAGGTTATATTTTTCTGTATTAATTAATGGGGGGTGACAATTGAGTTGAAAAAATTTTCTGTACAATTGAATAGCGTAACAAAAATATTTGACGAAGACTTCGTTGCTGTTGATGATGTGTCATTGAACATTGAACAGGGCGAGTTTTTTTCATTATTAGGGCCCTCTGGCTGCGGCAAGACGACTATATTGAGAATGATAGGTGGATTTGAGGACCCGACGAGTGGAAGTATTTCTTTGAATGGAAAGGATATACTGGGAATTCCTCCGAATAAAAGAGAAGTGAACACTATTTTTCAGAACTACGCTCTTTTCCCCAACATGACTGTTTATGAAAACATAGCTTTCAGCTTGAGATTGAAAAAGATATCCGAAAAAGAGATCAAAACCAAGGTCATGGAAATGGTGAATCTCACCAGATTGAACGGACACGAAAATAAAAAAACGAATCAACTATCGGG
>JASGMR010000065.1 GCA_030156385.1 Kosmotogales bacterium | reverse complement strand
CCTTTCTCCTCCCATTGCATGCCAGAATTGAATGTCTACCGCGTACGCTAACCCCATTAGCGCAATTGCTAACACTAATACCATTAACTTTTTTTTCATTTGTTAACCCCCTTTAAAATATATAAAGAGAAAGCACAACAACACTACTGTAGCTTTCTCTTTATTCTCTGCTATTATTTTCATTATATATCCGATTTTTGATTAAGTCAATATAAATTTAAAGAATGGACATTATGAATAACATTTAAAATAATATATCTAATAATCAATCTATGAAAACAAAATTTTAACAAATAATTTTTTTTGGCTCGCGAAATCTTTCTTTTCATTAATTTTGAAAGAATTGTTGAATAAATTATTAAATATTTTCAGGGAAATAAAGAAAAAGTATTTCAAAAGAAACAATGTATGTTACCTTTAATATTTGCAGGAAAGTTTATATTTGAAAGATGATGAGATATTTGAAGGAAAATATATTGCTTTATTACCATAATTGCATAGACGAGGTTTTATATGTTTTTCACAGTCAGGGTTGTTACTCACATAATGATAAAAATATGGCTTGAGATAAATCAAGCCATTCAAAGTTAAAAATTATCTGTTTTATAGTTTTTTATATACAAATCAAAATAAATTTATCCCTTTAATCCTGAGGTTAAGAAATTTTCCAGAAACTTCTTTTGTAGAATCAAGAATAATAGAATTATCGGAAGACAAATAAAAAGAGTTGCAGACATCAGTACTCCCCAATCGGCTCCCGATTCCTGTTGTACAAACATCCCAAGGCCAATTGTCAATGTTCTGACTGATTGACTGTCGGTGATTATCAAAGGCCATAAATAATCATTCCAGTGTGTTGCAATACTTATTAAAGAAAATGTCATTATCGTGGGACGGGCCAATGGAATCAATACATGCCATAAAAATTTAAAATGTCCACAACCGTCAATGATAGCAGCATCTTCCAGCTCTTTGGGAACCTGTTTAAAAGATTGCCGCAACAAAAATGTTCCATAACCGGATCCGACAAAAGGAAGCATCATTGAAATTAGAGTATCCTTTAGATGCATTGAATTAATAATCTGATAATTTGGAACTATCAAAGCTTCCAGAGGAAGCATTATCTGAATAATAAAAAGAAAAAATAATATTGTGGAGCCTTTAAAGGTCATTCGCGCGAATGCATATGCTGCGGGAATAATCATTATCAACTGGAGAAAGAGAATTCCGAACACGACAATCGCAGTATTTTTCAAATAAACGAAGAAAGGTGCCGATTCGAAAACGATCTTCATATTTGAAAAATTTGGTGTGAGGGAAGGGAGCAAATAATTTCCGGAAAAGATCTCTTTATTGCTTTTGAAAGCAATTACTAAAACAAGATAAAGAGGTATTAAAGTTAGAACTAAGAAAACTATCAAAGTGAATCTTCTGAAGAATTTAACTGATTTTTTTTCCACGATATATCTCCTTCCCCTTTAAGATAAGGAATAATGAACTTTTTTGCCAAAAACTCCGAAAACCATAATTACCAGGAATAATAATGAAATTATTAAAATGGTTGTCAGCGCAGCAGCGGTTCCAATATCCCAATAATTAAAAGCATTTTCGTAAATATAGTAGACGAGAACCGTCGTACTGTATCCCGGGCCACCTTTAGTCATTAAATGAATTTGAGTAAAGACTTTGAAAGATTGTATTATAGAGACTATAAAGACAAAAATAGTCGAGGGACTGACTAATGGGAACGTTATAGTGAAATGTTTTCTCCACCAACCTGCGCCTTCTATTTCCGCAGCTTCATAGAGATGGTTTGGAATATTTTGAAGCCCTGCGAGGTATATCAACATGAAATAACCCACATTTTTCCATATTGCCATTATTATCAGTGCCCAAATAGCAGCTTTATCATCTCCCAACCAACCAGGTTCCGGTAGTCCAATCAAACCAAGAAATTTATTTATAACACCAATTCCTGGATCTAACATAAAAACCCATATCATTGCAGCAGCGGCCATAGGTATTAACATGGGATAAAACAACCCGAGTTCGATAACAGATTTAAATTTCTTGGTTTCATTAACTAATATGGCCAATAATAGTGCGAGTATCATTGTGGGAAATATCGTAAAAACAGCGTAAATAATATTATTTATGACCACTTCCCAAAAAACTTCGTTATTAAATAAAGAAATATAGTTTTCAAAACCATTGAAAACAGGTTTTGGAGAGAATAAATTAAAGCTTGTAAAACTGTATCTTACGGAATAATAAATTGGATAATAAGTAAATATTGCTAAAAATACCACCGACGGTAACAAAAAAATATATGGTTTATAACCAGTATGTAATCTCCCTTTTGTCTTCACTTTTTAACCCCCAAAAATAAAAAAGGGCAAAAATTTACTTTGCCCTTTAATAAAATTATCTGTTGTACATATCAAGAATTTTTTGAATTTCCCTTTGCATTGTTTCGAGAGCTTTTTCAGGAGATTTGTTTCCTAACATTACATCGTCTAAATTGGTTGTCATGATTTTTCTGATTTGCTGATAATTAACAGCCATCATTTTCGGGTAAGAATATTGTAATTGATTTGCTGCGGTCCACATTTGTGGGAAATCATCCATGAATTCCTGCATTTCAGGTAAATCGTATCCTTCTTTATTTACACAAACATATCCTGATTCCATGGACCATTTTGCAGCATTTTTAGGATTTGTCATAAATTTTATAAATTCCCAAGCGGCGTCCTGTTTTTCTTTCGAAATTCCCTTGAAAATATGGAAATCTCCGCCACCAACGGGTGTACCGTATGTGTAGTGCATTGGTAAAAAGGCAACTTCAAAATCAAAATTAGCGGTTTTTCTTACAGTGGGCATTCCTCCTGTGGAATAATACATCATGGCAGCGTCTCCGGCTACAAAGTCTGTTATTGTCATATTCCATGGTCTCAAAGGAGGGCTGACGTGCATTTCGTTAGTCAATTTATACCACAGCAATAGTGCCTGCAATGCTTCCTGAGAATCGAAATTTGCTATGGAGTTTTCCTGATCTATAAGAAAACTTTCATTTTGTCTGACAAATGCTTCAAAAATCCAATCATTCCAACCACCTGGTAATATTAAACCGTATACCTCTGTATCATCACCATTTTTTTCTGTCAATATATCGGCATATTGAACAACTTCATCCCAGGTTTTCGGAGCTCTTTCCGGGCTTAAACCAACTGCGTATAATTCATCGGCATGCTTTTGGAAGAGTTCTTTATTCCAGTAGAAAACAGGAGTACTTCTTTGAAATGGAAATCCCCAGATTTGATCGTTTGCAACTGCATTACCAAAAAATGCTTCCCAATATTGATTAATAAAATCTTCGTTTTCGCTGTTGATATAATCATCCAGAGGAAGAAGCGCATCCATTGCCAATAATGAATATAATTCCGAAACTTCTACAACAGCTATATCGGGAGGATCCTGGCTCATTACAGCGGTCTGAACCTTTTGCATAGTGTCGTTGTAATTTCCACAATAAACGGGTTGAATTTTAATATCGGGATGTAATTCAGTGAATTCGGCTGTCATTTGGTCAATTACTCTGGCCAGTGGGCCAGATACCCCTACCGGATAATAAAAACTCAGTTCTACAGATTCAGCAAAAACTCCCGTTGTAAGAACAAAAACTAATAGCAAAACAAACATCAAGTTACCCTTTTTCATACTCACTAACCCCCTTTAAAAATATGAAAAGAGAAAGCATAACAATACCCGTTTAGCTTTCTCTTTATTCTCTGCTATTAATTTTATTATATATCTGATTCCTGATTAAGTCAACATATATTTCATATATTTAAAAAGTAGATATTATAAGTAATATTTAAATAATAAATTTAATAATTGTTTTATAAAATGAAAATAAAACGGAATTTTAATAGATGAAAAAAATTTTTTTGATAAAATCATTTGTTTGTTTTTTTAAATTTCGAAAAGGGGGATTCCAATCAAATGGATTCGCTGAAGGATAAAGATTTATTTATTTTGGATATGGACGGTACATTCTATCTTGGGAATAAACTTTTGAAAGGAAGTCTGGAATTTGCTGAAAAGTTGAAAACCCTGGGGAAGAAACTGGTATTTTTAACGAATAATTCTTCCAAAACTCCAGATGAATATATAAAAAAACTCAATAACCTGGGAGTTTCGTCGGAACTGTTCGATGTGTATACTTCGGGTGAGGCTACCGCAGAATTTATAAAAGAAAAATTTAAAGAAAGAAGGATTTTTTTGCTCGCCACCGATAGCGTAAAAAAATTGTTTCTTGAAAAAAATTTGATTATCGATGATACAAATCCCGAAATACTCATTTTGACCTATGATAAGACGATAGATTATGAAAAAATTCAGAAATTTTCTTATTTTCTGAGAAAAAATCTTCCCTTTGTTGCATCACATCCGGATATTAATTGTCCAACTGAAAATGGATTCATACCTGATATCGGGAGTTTTTTGGCTTTATTTGAAACTTCAACAGGAAGAAAACCCGATTATATCGTCGGAAAACCGAATCCATATATAGTGGAAATGCTGCTCAAAAAATATGATGTTCCCAGGGAAAAAGCTGTAATTATGGGGGACAGAATCTATACGGATATAAAATGTGGATTGAATTCCGGAGTCGATAGTATTTTGGTCCTTTCGGGCGAAACATCCATAGATATGGTACCTGAAAATCATCCTTATAAAGTACATGAAGATATTGAGGAAATTCTTTCAAAATGTCTTTAAAATGCTGATAAAAAGCAGATTTATATTTTTCAGGACGAGGAAATATTATATACGAATGGGGAATCCGAAAAATTTTGGTTTGTAATATATTTGAAAATCCGCCGGTGTTTCTGGAAAAACCTTTTATAAATGTAAAAAGATTTTTATATCTTTTGCCACCTTCCAACAACTACACCGACTATTCCACACTCATTTTCCCATTCCGACGGGCTGATTATTATTGGTGAGTATCCTGGATTGTCTGAGGTCAGAATGATTCCGTTAGCCGTCTTACTGAATCTCTTCACCACTCCCTCATTTTCCCTGATCCTCACAATTGAGATGGCGTTGTTCGGAGCGAATGACTGTATTTTGATACCTATTATATCCCCGTTATTCAGGGTAGGTTCCATCGAATCTCCGGCTATTTGCAGGCAGAAGTCGACCTTTATAAAGTGTGGAAGTTTTATATAATCGATGATATCTTCTTCACAAATTACCCCTGAACCGGCTGCAACTCTTCCCAACACGGGAATTAAGTTTTGTGATTCTATTTTCTCCGAATTTTCAAAATTGACCATATTGTACCCGAGTAAATCATTGGGAGTACAATTGAGTATCCTGGACAATTCGATTATTATATCCGTACTGCCAGGTTCATGCCTTTCGGTTTCCCACATGGTTATAGTTGTCCTTGGAATATTCAGTTTCTCTGAAAGTTTCTGCTGGGTATAATTTTTCATCTTTCTTATTCTTTTCAAGTTTTTTCCGAATCCCACAGTAATCACCTCACCTTTATTATAACAAATAATGTTTGTATTTAAAACAGTAGTTATCATAAATGTAATACATTCCTTACGTTTATAAAACAAACATTTTCGATTTATGTATATAATTATGTTGTTAAGGCAAACAATATGGATGAAAATTCGCAAAATGTTTTTTCATACATCCCCCAAGAGATTGCCGAACAAAAGAGAATTGCTCCTTACACATATTCGGATGGTCATTGTGAACCATCCTTTTTTTATTTTTTACAAATTGAGAATATTTGTTTTAACAGGTCCTGAGAGTTTTAAATTGAATGTGAATGGTTTTAATCCGAAATAATCAATATTGATTTAGTTTTAAATTTATGCTTTAATAAATTTAGTTACATTTGTAAGTTACATATGAAACAAAAATAGGGAGGTATTAGGGTGAAAAAAGCTTTACTGGTTGTATTAATTTTATGTGTTCTGGTCAGTTCACTAACGATGGCTAAAACATTAAAAATTTGGATAGGTGGTCAGGTAGCAGAATTGGATCAAACGTGGGATGACATCATTTCAAAATATGAAAAAGAATCCGGAAACGAAGTTGAAGTTCAGTTATTTGGTTTCGATGTATATTATGACAAACTTCTTGCTGCTTTAGAAGCCGGTTTTGGCCCGGATCTGGCTTTCGCCGATTTGGGTGGTTGGGTCCCGACTTTTGCTGCTAAAGATTGGTTGGTAAATTTAGATTCCCAAATAGAAAATTGGGATGGCACGGATCAAATCTGGCCCAATTTGTGGCCCACTGTAGCCTACGAAGGTAGCCTATACGGTTTGCCTTGGTATACCGACTGCAGATTGTTACTATATAATAAGACTATGTTGAAAGACGCCGGATTCGATAACCCACCGGAAACATGGGAAGAATTTTGTTATGTAGCAGATAAAATCACAGATTCGAGCAAAAGAACATATGGATATGGTGTGAGCGGAACGAAATCTGAAGTCACAACACTCGGTTATATGATGTTCCTGTATGCTGCAGGAGGGGAATTGTTAACTGAGGATTATTCAGAACCCGCATTCAACACTCCCGAAGGTTTAAGGGCATTGAAATTCTACACTGATCTGGCAAAGAAATGGGAAGTTTCACCTAATGCACTGAGTTACGGGGAAGATGATTACAGAAACATGATGGCCCAGGGAAGAGTTGCTATGTCCGTTGGTGGTCCATGGTCCTTTGCGTTGATTGAACAGGCGAATCCTGCAATTAAAGGTAATTATTCGGTAGCGTTACACCCATATGGTGCGGTTCCTGCAAGTGTACTGGGTGGTTGGGCCCTCGTTATTCCGAAGTCCAGTGAAAATCCTGAGGAAGCATGGGGATTGGCTGAATATTTGACGAGTTATGACACATGGATGACATGGATTGAAGCAAATGGTAGTCCTATGCCTGTAAGAATGGATGTTTGTGCGGATGCTCCGACTTTTGATGATGAAAAATGGCAGGTTATTTTCGATACATTCCCGTTTGCAGTATGCAGACCTCCAATTCCGGTCTATCCACAGGTTTCGGAAGAAATTCAGATGATGGTACAGAATGTACTCATGGATAAAATGACTCCTGAAGAAGCTATAGCCGTCGCTGATACTAATGTAAGGGAAATCTTAGGAAAATAAGATAAAATTTTGGTAAGATAAAAAGGACAGGTTTATGTGGCCTGTCCTTTATATTAAAAAGGAGTTTTGAAATTGAAAATAACCAGAGAAGAAAAAACAGCTTATAAAATGATTCTTCCATATATTATTCTGATCATGCTAATGATTGTAATTCTTCTGGTATCGAATGTAATCACGAGTTTTGTAAACGAAGAAGGTACCTTCACTTTTAATAATTATATAAATTGTTTCCAGGATGAAATAGTCGGTCAGGCCTTTGTCAACACCGGGTTTTGGGTGTTGGGAAGCGTACTTGGACAGGTACTTCTTGGATTTCTTGCGGCAATATTGCTGAACCAAATAAAAAAAGGTCAGGTTATATATAGAAGCATTATTTTAATTTTACCCTGGGCAACTCTGGATATAGTTGCCGGCGTTATGTGGAAATGGATGTATAACGATATGTACGGTGTAATAAATGATTTATTGATGAAAATGCATTTAATAAATGATTATATACCGTGGTTGGCTTCGGAGAATCTCGCAATGATCTCAATAATAATAGCGAATGTTTGGAAAGGGTTCTGTTTAACCGGAATGTTTTTTCTCGCGGGGCTGCAATCTATTCCCAAACAACTGTATGAAGCGGCGGAAATCGACGGCGCGAGTTCATGGAAGAGATTCTGGCACGTGACTATTCCTCAGCTTAAACCGGTTATAATGACGACTCTGATGCTGACCATAATATGGACTATTAATTACTTTCCCCTCATATACACGATGACGGGTGGTGGACCCGGATATGCAACCGAGACCGTTGTCACATATATTTATAAACTGGGGTTTAAATTTCTCGAGAGCAATAAGGCTGCTGCGTTATCGAACATTCTTTTCGTTGTAATTTTTGTTATAGCTTCAGTTTTTCTTTCCAGAATTTCCAAAGAGGAGGCAGCTTAAATGACCAGAAGTAACAGGCAGAAATTCAATAAAACCATCGTGTATATTCTTTTGACTTTTCTTTCGGTGATCATCGCTTTTCCTTTTATCTGGCTGATAATAACGTCATTTAAAACTTACCCCGATATATATGCCTATCCACTGTTATATTTACCTGTTCATCCTACTTTAGAGCATTTCGAGAAAATTTCAAGCATGGATTTCCAGAATTATTTTTTAAACAGCGTGATAGTTGGAGTAGGAACTATGTTTTTATCGGTTGCAATCGCTTTATTTCCCGCGTACGCCTTTTCAAGATATTCATTCAGGGGAAAATCAAATTTACTGGTGAGTGTCATGTTGTTTCAGATGTTTCCACAGGTTGTTTTTCTCGTTCCGATCATGAAGTTTTTTGGAAATGTCGGGTTGCTGGATACGAGGTTCGGATTGATCCTGGTGTATGCTCTTTTTACGACTCCCATTTCCATTGTGTTTATGAGAACGTTCTTTCTCAGCATACCAAAATCGCTTGAGGAAGCTGCAAAAATAGACGGGTGTAATTTCAGCCAGGCCTTCTTCAAGGTCATTATACCGATTACCATTCCCGGAATAGCGGCGGTTGGAATTTATGCCTTCTTATTTTCATGGAGTGAACTCATGTACTCTATGTCATTTTTAGTGAGCAAAAGCAAACAAACGATTCCGACTTTTTTATCGCTTTTCGTAGGACAGTATCAGACCAGATGGGGACCATTGTTTGCAGGATCGGTTTTGGCTACAATACCACCGTTGATCGTATTTATGGTTTTACAGAGATATTTCATAGCGGGCCTTGTCAGCGGTTCTGTTAAAGAGTAAGAGTCTATTATGATAAATGATGAACTGCTCTATGATGTTGCCTATGCCTATTATATCAAGGGTAAACTGCAGAAGGAAATCGCCGAAGAGTACGGTGTCTCAAGAGTACAGATAGGTAAGTATCTTAAGCGTGCCCAGGAAAGAGGGATTGTAAAGATATCTGTTGATAAACCGAATGTCGATATAAAGAATTTAAATACTTATCAAAAGTTTTTCAGTGAGAATTTTGGATTGAAAAAACTGGTGCTTTCTCCCGGGGCGAATACAAAAGAGAGGCTTTTAAGCAATCTCTGCAGAACGGCTTCGAAGTATATCGCGAATAATTTCGATTCACGTGAAATGAAAGTGGGAATCGGATGGGGTGAAACCCTTTTCAACCTGGTCAATTATTTTGAAGGTATCAACAGAAGTAATTGGCTCATAACCCCGCTTTCGGGAGGAACTTCGAAACTTTCCGATAAGTTTTTCAATGTCAACTATATCATCCAGGTTCTATCGGGTGCCCTTAAAGCGAAGCCAATTCCCATGTATTTTTCATTCATTTTGAAAGACAGAAAAATTGCCGAAGAGATAAAGAAAACGAATGAGTATCTGGAGCTTCAGAAACTGTGGGACAACCTGGATATAATCATAAGCAGTGTCGGATATTCACTGTCCAGATCACCACTTTTCAGACAGAATGTCCTGGATGGAAGTTATTCCGATAAACTCGAAGAATTGAAAGTAGTGGGAGACATACTGACTCACTATTACGATATAAATGGAAAAATGTTCAATTTTGATTTCAAAGAGAGATGGGTCAACCTGAGTCTGGAGCAATATTTAAAAACTCCGAACAAAATAGTCGTTGCAGGCGGACATCATAAAGTAGACAGTATTATCGGGCTGATAAAAGGTAATTTCTGTGATTGTCTTATTACCGATGAAAAAACCATAAAATTCGTTTATGAATATTTCAAGGAAGCGAAGGAGGAAGTATAACATTAAAACTATAATACTTAATTTAAATCCCTGCTATGATCACTGGATTATTCTGAAAAAGAAGCCTGAAATACCGGATGTTATCAGAGGGGACCGTGTAATAAGATTGATCGATGGAAAGGGTCTGAATATCGCGAGAGTGCTGAAAACGATATTCAGCAACGGAAATTTTAAATGCATAAACGTTTTGGGTGGAAACATCGGGAAAATAATCCGGGATTACTGTGAAAAGGAATCCTTCAATGTGAATAATTTCTGGATAAAGGGAGATAACAGGATAAATACCGCCATCGTGTATGAATACGACAATAAAATGAAAATAATAAATGAACCGGGCCCTATCATGTCGGAAAATGAAGTCATCAACCTGAAGAATTTTGTCGACGGGGCCATAGAATGTGATTCGAGGGTCGTCGTTTCCGGCAGCGCCACGAGGGGATTCACCGGGAGAGATCTGAGAGATATGATCGTAAGATTCAGAGACAGGTGTTCCCTGGCGGTCGATATCGCAGGCGAATGGTTGAATGAGGTTGTTAAGGTCCGGCCCGACATTCTGAAAATAAATTTTAACGAATTGAAAATGGCGTTCGATATAGATATAAATAATTTTGAGGATGTCGAATCCTTTAAAAAAAGATATAATATTAAAACACTCATTATCACAATGGAAGAAAAGGGTTCAATCTGTTTCACCGATGACCGTATTTACAAAGTTTTTTCAAGTAAAACCTATTCGAACTTTTCCGTCGGCAGTGGAGATTCTTTTTTTGCCGGTTTGCTGAATGGTCTCGATAAAGGTTTTGAAATTGAAAAAGCTCTGAAAAGCGCAAATGCATGTGGAGCGGCAAACAGTCTGAATTATGGCTCGGGAATGTTCAGTGTGGAAGAATATGAAAAAATGCTCGAAGAAACGGTTTTTGAGGTAATTAAATGAAAGAAATTTATTTAGGGTTCGATATAGGTACCACCAACACCAAGATCATAAGTGTTGATCCGGGTGGTAATATCAACACTATTGAGAACTTTAAAACGAGAAAGTATTCAAAAAACGATGTTGAATATATAGATCTGTTTTTTCTGAAGGACAGAATAAGTGAATTCATAGATAAAATAAAGACCGAATACAGGGTTCTGGGAATATCATTTTCCAGCATAGGCGAATCCGTTGTTCCTGTAAAAAACGGCAGGCTGCTTCATGATCCTATCTTATGGTACGACATATGCACCGAAAAAGTGATGCTTAAATATGAAAAAATTATAAAGGAAAATAACGATTATTCTATATCCGGGGTCAGATTCAATTATATTTATTCCCTATATAAAATTATATGGATGAAAGAGAATCTCGACATACACAATGAGGATTACTGGCTTCCGATTTCTTCGTTTTTTCCATATATTTTCACAGGTGAAGCGGTGTGGGATTATTCACAGGCCTGTAGATCCTATATGTTCGACATACATGAAAGAAAGTGGCACAAACCGATTCTGAATGCTTTCGATATTCCGGTTGAAAAGTTGGGAAAGCTTGAATACACCGGAAGTTTTATCGGGAGGGATAACAATGAACTGGAATATTATCTTTCCGGACACGATCATATCACTGGTTTATTCGCCATAAAGCAGCTTAGCAAGACCGGAAACTTCATTTATCAATCCATGGGGTCATCTTCGGTCGTTGCGGCGGTCGTTGAAGAAAAAGAAAATGAATTGCATTTCACTGAGGCTTTCATGAAACCGAAGGGAACTACCGGGGTGGCTTTCAAAGACAGGCAATATTACATCGAAAGCTCTCTGAGGTATTTCGGAAAGTTACTGGAATGGGGAACCAATCTCATAAATTGTGATGATTTCGATTTTTTGAACAGAGAAATAGAGGAATTACAGAACAGGCAGATATTTCAGATAGCCGTTAATGCCGACCCTTTATACGGCGACAGAATATCCGGAATAAATCTGATCGACCTTCCTGTTGATTTCAAAAGGGAGGAATTGATCTTCAATCTCTATCTGTATCTCGTATACATGAGCCGGTTGATAACCGAAAAGCTTCAGGAATACTGTGACATAGATGAATTTTTCTGCGGAGGCGGGTGTTCGAAAAATAATTATCTGATCAGAATGCTGGCTGAAGCTTTGAATAAACCGATAAAAATTTTCAAAGAAAGTGAAATAACCGCTATCGGTGCGATAATGTCCGCGATAACCGGAAGAGGGGACGAGAATACGAAAAAAGAATTAATAAATAAATTGAATTATACTATTTTGCAACCGAATTTTGGAAATACCAATGAATACCTGAATAAATTGGATGGATTTTATAAGAGGAGGAATTTTTAATGGCTTTATATACTTTAAAAGAGGTTTTAAAGGACGCTTTTAAAAATGGATATTCGGTACCCGGATTTAATTTTTATACTTATGAAGATGCTATGGCAATGGTTAAAGGAGCCGAGGAGTTGAATTCTCCAATTATTTTAATGGCTTCCGGAAGCTGTATAAAACATCTTGGACACGATCTGGCATTTGAAATCGTAAACACACTGGCAAAGAGGACGAAGGTTCCCGTTGTCTGTCATCTCGATCATGCCGATAAGATGGATTCTATATACAAAGCGATAAAAGCGGGATTCACATCCGTTATGTACGATGGTTCAATTTTACCCATCGAGGAAAATCTGAAGAACACTATAACGGTTGTGAGTGTTGCCCACGCCGTAGGTGTATCTGTCGAGGCCGAAATAGGAAGAGTCGGAAAATCGGAAGAGGGAGAGGACCTTCATCCGGAAGTTCTGACAGAACCGGAATGGGCAAAGGATTTTGCGGAAAAATCAAACGTCGATGCCCTGGCTGTTGCCGTCGGGACCTGTCATGCAATGCAGAAACAGGAAGCCAATCTTCAGCTGGATAGGGCAAAGGAAATAAACGACGCGGTCTCCGTTCCTCTCGTTCTTCATGGATCCAGTGGTGTAAAAAATGAAGATCTGAAGGTTCTGGGTTCTTATGGTTTTGCGAAAGTGAATATCGGAACTAAACTGAAGACTACTTATGCGGACGGAATAAAGA
>JASGMR010000064.1 GCA_030156385.1 Kosmotogales bacterium | reverse complement strand
TTATTGAAAAGAATTTTTAAAAGACCTATTGTTACATATAGACTTGCTGAGAATTTAGAAAATGAATTAGAAAATCAAACGGAGGGTTTCACCTGCCTTTCCTTATGAATTTCCCTTTAAAAGGGTTTATATTAAAAATCACCAACATACTCAACCGTCAGACCCGCATCAATATTTCTCATAATTACTGTTTTATCGGATGGAGAAAAATATATTTTATATCTGTCTCCCTTTGCCTTAAATTTGTGAACTGAATACGGATTGGCTTTCATAAACTTCAATACACTTTCATTCCCTGTCTTAACCAGGAAATTCTTCAAGACTTCAATTTTTTTCTTTGCTTTCATAATTCCTCCTTCAAATCCTCAACATTGCATCCATATAATCCGGCCATTTCCTGAAGTTCATGTTTTGAAGGCTTGCTTTTATTTTTAATTGATTCAAGGTTATTCAATCTGGCGAAACTTATACCCGTCTTATATGAAACAAAGCGGAGGTTCCAGCCTTTCTTTAACCTTTCCTGCTTGATTTTGAGGATTCTTTCATCCTTAAATTCGTGATATTTATTATGTACTGTCATATAAGGATCATTTTTCAAAAAAGTAGAACTGTTAACGGTCCTTTCTGTTTGACCAAAATCCAGAGCCATTTGAGCGCCTTCTAATAGTTTCACTTAACACCAGCTTCTTTTTTCATAATCTCCATAATTCTCTGCTTCGCACCCTCAAAATATTTTGTAATGGCGACTAAATCTTTTCGGAGATCATCCACAAATTCTTCCGGCGATATTTCAAAATGTTCAAAAAGATCATTGTATCTTTCACGGCAATGATTGAAATATTCTCTCTCAATATCGTCTATCGCTTTGTTGAGCGCAGCTTCAAATCCGATATCACAGGTAATGAGGTTCAGCGTGTAATATACATCGCAGCTCTCCTGACAAATTTCGATGAACCCTTCATCACAATCATTTTCCTTGTATTTCAATGAATCTGGAAACATGTCATCGTCTTGCGCTCTATCATAGCCAAGGGCGGTTATTTCAGAGATTGTTTCACTAATTTTTTCTAAGATGGATTTTTCCTCAAGTTTCCATAGAGTTATATCTTTTTTGAGCTTCATTTCTCGTTCTCCTTTTCAGAGGATTTTTTCGTCAGTTCGATGATTTTGTCCAATCTTTTTTCAATTTCCCTTATTTGAGCTCGAATAAGTCCAAATTCTGCGTCATACATCTAATCATCCCGTTTCAGCATTCCTCATTACTTGAGCTGCGGGTCTGACTTTTTCAATATCCAGATTTCGGAATGTTCTCAGAACTCTTCTTTCCTCATCAGATAAATTGGATTCTTTGAGCTGCCCTTTTAACTCTTTTATCGTTCTTTCATTATCTTCAACTATTTTCTTGTATCTTTCGACCTCTTCAACCTTCTTCAGATAAACTTCTTTTACATTTTCAAAAAGAATCACGCCATCAACTTCCTGAGAAACCGCTTTAATTTCAACTGGTTTTTGAATGCCTTTGAGGAATAATTCCTCCTGTTTTGGGGAATAATCCTCTTTTTTATCTTCAGGATTCATATCCATCAAATACTTTATGGTTTCTTTATAACCCTCGTGATTTTTAATCTCTTTTCGAATCCTAACAAGCCACTCCATTGTTTCAACACTTTTCTTTGATGATCTCAGGTCTATTCCGTACTTATAAAAAAGTTCCCTGAGATATCTATAAGCGGTGGACCATGATATATTCAAATTCCTGGCCATTCTCTTTATGTCATATTCGTACAATAGTTTCATTTTTCTCCCTCCTAATATTTTTTCCTTTTTTCTTTCTCTTCTCTTCGGGAAAGAATAAAATCCTTTATTGCGTCGAGTTCCCAAAATTCCGGATCCGCCTGCATTTTCTCAATCATTTTTCCCTTAATTTCATGAGGTGTTTTACGCCAGTAATACTCAAAATCAAATTTCGTATATATGCCCATACAGATACAGGGTTCAAAATAGAGGTCATCAAACTTGTTGAGCTGTGGGATGAAAATCATTCCCCTGATACATTCTTTCTGCCTTTTTTCGTTCATTTTGTTGTACAGACCCAAGTCGGTCATCTGACAACTTATCCCATTAACGCACCTTCTGCAATATTTCACCTGTTCGACAAACCAACCCATTTTTGCATAATCTTCCGTACTCATTCGTTCAATATTGCCAATTTTGAGAGGCTTTTTTGAAAATGGAGTCAGCCATTCCCAGTCATGAAAATACCTTCGTACTCCGTTGAGCGTTTCATTTGAAATGTACTCGATCATGTATTCCGGCACTTCACACATTTTTTCTATCTCAGCCTGTAGAGTTGTCACCTGCATATTTCTCACCACCTTTTTTCGGTGCATATCTGTCAAGGAAAGAAAGATCCTCGGTCGTCCCTGGTGAGGCCCGGTTCTTGTAGTTGCCTTCAAGTACTTTCAGAAAGTTCTTATTCTCCAGAAGCCATCCTAATTTGCACTTATCGAAGTCTTTGCCGGGCAGTCTGTTATTTAAAAAGTCACTTTCGTGAACCTTCTTGAAAAAATTATTCCAGTCTGTCATATTCGGACATTCGTGACGCCGCCACAGAATCATTTGCCGGATAAGCTTGTAATTTTTCAGGTTAAACGGTGGCAGATCGGTGCATGTCTTGTTGAACAATGTGATTACATCCATGGCATAGAGATCTTCCGGTGTAAGAACCGCATCTTCCTCGCGTAGTTCCTCGTCTTTTTCTTCGAAGAAAGTTTCTGCATTAAATTCTTCTTCGGGATTTTTTTCATTTTCTTTTATTTTATTTAATTTAATATTATTTAATTTTATTTTATTTTCTTTTCTTTTCTTTGCATCTCGTTGCATTTCATCTGCATTGCTTGTGTTATGCATTTGCATATCTTGTGTATTAATCTCATTGTTATTATCGTTGTTTTCCTGGTTCCATCTTGCTTCTGCCGCTTTCTTCCTTTTTTCTCTGATATCATTGAACTTATCCATTCTTTTCAGAAGACTCTCACTCCAGAAAAATTCCCCGTCTGATTTAAATAATTCAAATTCATCAATGCAATCTTTTATGAAAGTTTCCACTTCTTCACCGGTAACATGCATTTGATAAGCAAGTGAATTGTATATGTATTGTTTGTGCTCTAATTTGTAATTCTCAGATTCTCTCATATTCTCCAGAAGAATCCAGAACATGCCATAACCGGCAACTCCATATTTTAAAGTTAAAGAAAGAATCTTGGGGTCATTTCTTGCGTTTGAATCATGTGAAAAGTAGTAAGCATCTTTCATTATAAAATACTCCCAAAAACCGCCCCCGAAGGGGCGTAATTTATATCTGACTGTTCACGTACTTATATATCTGCTGCAACTGCGGCTTCGTTAAATTATCTATTTTGTGCCCGTTAAAAGCCTGCTTCCAGACATCGTTAAATTTCATGTTCTTTTTATCTGCAACTTTTAAAACGATCGCTTCGATACTCGAGGAAATTCTTTTCTGATCATCAGGTGAAAAATCCTTATATACAGGTTCAGTTACCGGAGCTTCCAGAAAAACTTCATTTTTATTCATTTCGTTTTCATATAAATCTGTAGAGTTTGATTCATCCGGAAGGTCTATGGTATGTTTTTTCCCGAGTTTCTTCATGGCTGCCTCCAGGACCTCAAAGGAAGGGTTGATAAAACTTTTTCCCTGAATCGTATCTGTACGATCCTTTTCAACAACGGCTTTACATTTCCCGTTTTCGTTGATCATGTGAAACAGCATCGTGGGTTCGTAGGCAGTTCCACGCTCGGCGTCCATTTTTTCACCGACCACTGTCAGTTGCTTTCCCTGATCCGTGTCTTTCATTTCATATACATAGCTTTCACGGGTTGTGAATATTACATGGAGAGGTAAAGAAAGCATCAATCCAATCATTTTCTTATAAGGCCTTTTGACTTTCTTCCAATCCTGAAAGGCCAGGTCTTCATCTTCCCCTCTCTGTCTTTCTTTAAATTTCTTTGATTTCTTCAGGGCTTCTATGTATGAATTTTGAGCATCTTCCCAGATATGAGTTAAGGAATCGATTATAAGAACATCATATTCTTTTATTTCGTCGCTTTTAAGTATTTCAATAATTGTGCTTAATGATCTTGTTTTAATGATGTCGAAGTTGAATTTTGTAGCGAAGATATCCATGTTGTATTCCGTATCTATTGCCGATACCTTCTTACCTAACCTGGAAGCGAAGGTGAGGCTGGTGAATGTTTTTCCCGAACCCTGCCGGCCATATAAACCTATCTTGAGCTTTGCCTGCTGGACTTCGGCTTTCTTGAAAAGCTTCTTTTTAAAACTCTCCTTGGTTCCCATCACTTCACCTCACTGACTCTGAAATACTTCGTGGGTTTGGTGACCTTATACGGGGTCAAATCTATCTCTTTCTGGAGGGCTTTCATATCCACTTCGGTCTTATGTGAAGGTTTCCAGGTGATTTTTATCGTTGAATTCTTTCCGTAATAGTTGTTTCCTACCGCTTCCTTGAATAGCTGGTTGATCTGATTTTTTCTCGTTTCAAGTTTTTCCATTTCCTTGTCAATATCCTTCTTTTCAATATATAAAGCAGTCATTTCTTCGGGAATTTTTATTGTTTTTTCTTCGGTTTCCGAAGGCGGATAGTTATCGAAAAGAATTTTATTGTCGCATTTGCTTCCGTTGGGTTCCGGAGGAATATTCTTCAACACATAGTTGTACCAGAAGTCTTTCTCTCTTCGAATAAGCTCATCGACAAGGCTCTCGTCTCTTTCTATTTCAACCCAGTGGAACTTATTGCCACCTATAAAAGCAGCCACATAACCCTTTCTCATTCCGGTTACCGCCATATAGTGAGTATACTGAGCTACGTAAGCATCCGGAACTGAATCCCCTTCCCATTCATCTTTACGGTATTCACTGGCTGTCTTGCATTCGAGGAAAGCGTCTTCACCAACTACAAACCTGTCTATGTTCGCAGTCATAAATGAATATTCCGGATGTATAAGAATATAGTTGCATTTTCTGACCTTTTTCCCGGTTTTCAAAGTGAATAACCTTGCAACGTATGCTTCGAGTTCCCTTCCGTGGAAAGCCGCTTCGGAATCTTCGTCGTCATTTCCCAGTCCTTTTTTATCCAGGTAAACTTTCAGCGGGGAACTGTAATCGGTCATTCCCAGAATACCGGCCACGTCCGAACCGCCAATCGAATTTCTTCTGGCATCCAGCCATTCCACTCTTGATAACTTTTTTGTGTCTTCGCCTTTGATCGCTATCATGATATCAGCCCCAGTGTGCTATAATTTGTTGGTGTAAAGATTATTTTAACGACGCTTGTTCTAAAGTTTTTTTCGATTCCACCATTGTTACCCGCAATGATGGAATTTTTTTTGCCTATCTCCTGCTCCATACTCTCATCATCCTCCTTGTCTTCGAGAGATCTATTCTCGAATTTCTCTGTAAGTCCCTCAGGGTAACTCTTCTTTTGTAGATTCTGTCCTTTGGTTCCTTCCTTTCACTCATAAATATTCATCTCCATACAGCAATTGAAATAACTTCCAGTAAAATTCTTTGTTTTCCAGTTCCTCGAATTCTTTTTTAATTCTGTCTTCCTCTAAAGTCCGTTCCATTCAAACCTCCTTTAAAAAAGTTTCAACTGCACTTCCTGCTTCTTGTCCCTGAACTGATACCAGTAATCTGTGTCGAAACTCTTTAAAATCCCGTTGCTTACCCTGTTGATGAGTCCTATGTACTTCGATTTCTTCGTGATTCTCTCCTGGATGAAATCCTGCTTCCTGTCCAGCGCCTTCAATTTCTGATAGTAGTATTCCAGGGTTCTCGCTATCTCCAGATCGCCTCTGAAAATGGCTGCCTGAATGTCTGTCTTCATCTCTTCGAGCAGTTGATCTTCTTTCACTTCGTAAGAATCAAATCCCGCAAGGGCCAGTTCTATTTCATAAGCCAGGGCGATCGAGTTGGCATTTTCAGCAATGAGTTTCATGGGTTGAAGCTTTCTTATCACTGGCTTAGTCACTGCTATCTCATTGAACTTAGGCATATTTGTTCCCTGCTCCGGTGGATCTATACACCAGTCTCCCAAGTGTCCTCGAGAAAGCCGCTATTTTCTCCAGCTTTTCCTTCGTCAATAGCATTGAAAGTTGTTCCTTCTCTTTGTCTGTCATCTCTGTGCCTCCTTAATCTTTTCAGAAACCATTCGCTGCCGTAATCGCTTATAAGGCGAAAATCTTTGAACATTATTCCTTCCATTAATTACCTCCTTTCTTTTTTGGATTCCACTAATGTAAAGCTTTTCAATTTTTAAAAGACCTATGTAAAAAACTTCCGTAATTCTTAAAGAGGGCCAGCGCTTCAACGCCGGCCATGTAGTGTAATGAATCAGAAATTAAGAAGTTTTTTAAGCTAAAGCAGGAGAGCAGGTGTAGGGTTCCTGCCCTCAAAAGCAAATATAATGGAGAGTGTAAAGACGGTAAATCTTTTGATCTGGTCTCAAGTCTGCTTTAGTTTAAAATCTGCTCATTATTCTTTTTTCAAGGACCCGCATAAAATTCTTAAAAAGGACAGGCGCCTTCACGCGCCTATCGAAAAACAAGTGGTGTAACTTTTTCAGAGAACTTTTATCAAATCCGGATATCAGCTTTATATAAAATAAGAAGGGGGTGAATCCGTCGTTAAGATGCCGATACCCAGCGGTACTAATCTATAAGTAAATATGGAGTGTTAAGTTTTATAATTTTGAAATCGGTTTAGGATTAAATCCACCGTTTTCAGTTGGTTTTTTCTGGGTGAAACATGAATCTGGAAATTTTGTTTTAGTAATCTCTGCGAAGAATTCAGCCATCTTATTGGTGCTATAAGTTGTAATGCAATCTAAAAGAAATTCACCAATCTTTTCCTTGGCACTTTCCGGACATTTTTCCATTTCTTCTACGGATATTTCAATATTTATTTTCATTTATCCTCCTTTCCCTCCATATTCACTTTTCAAAGACCGTATTCTTACAAGCTCTTAATTTTCTCTCTGCCTTCCTCAATCCACCAGATCATGAACTTCGATGCTTCTTTTATAAATACCTTTGGGTCGTACCACCGAACGGTTCCTTTTCTACATTTAATAATCAACATAAAGTTAAAAATCACCTCGCTTTCGGATACAGTGGTTCTCTTGTATCAATTTTTTTATCTTCTTCTACAATGTGCTTGGGGTAGGGAGATTTTCTGGAAAACTTCGGGAAAAGTTCTTCAACTGGTATGTTGAAAAAATGAGCAAGATTATCGGCTGTGTTGAAATCCGGATTACGGTACCCAGTTTCATAGTTACAGAGTGTCCCGATAGGTATATGTACTTTTTTCGATAATTCTTTTAATGTTAGTTTGTTCAGGTTTCGATATTTCTTTAATTTACTCATTTTGAATTTCTCCCTAAATATATTCTCGTTTCGAGATATTTATATATTACTCTTATTGAGAATATTTTATATTAATCAAATATTACATTCTCGATAAGAGTACATTTACTCATTTCGAGAAATAAATGATAATATTTCATAAAGGTGATTTCTATGGGGTTTGGAGACAGGTTAAAAAATATTAGAACAAGTAAAAATCTCACACTTAAAAAAATGGGGGAGGATTTAGGTATCCCTCAAAGTACTCTTAGCAATTATGAAGCGGAATTTAGAAAACCCGATATTCATACCTTGAAAAAAATTGCCGAATACTTCGGTGTTTCAATTGATTTCATATTAAATGTGGATTTGCATAATAATTTTTCAAAAGAAAATGTGGGCCCTCTTACTGTTGATTTGGATGAAGTTCCTATAATTGGGAAAGTTGCTGCTGGTCTAAATGGTGTAACCATAGAAGAACAAGAGGGAAGATTCTTTGTTCCCAAAGATTGGCATGTAGATTACGCTATGAGAATTAAGGGACATTCAATGTATCCCAAATATAAAGATGGCGATATAGTGTTTATAAGAAAGCAGCCCGTGGCAAATGATGGACAGATTGCAGTAGTTAAAATAAACGGAAATGAATTAGTAGTTAAAAGATTTTTTAAAAGATACCACGAAATTGTTCTTGTTTCTGAAAACCCTGACTATGATCCAATCCATATCAAAGGCGAAGAATGGAATGAAGAATGTACAATAGTAGGTATAGTCATAGGTAAATGGGTTAGAGAAGATTCTTGATTTATTGAAAAAATAAAGAGATTTTTTGTTTCACAAGTTATAATGGATTTATAAAAAAATAATAAAAAGGTGATTATTTATGAATTTTCCAAACGATTTTGTTAATAAAATAATTGAAGGCGATTCAATAAAAATTATGAAAAATATTCCGGACTGTAGCGTTGATTTGGTAATTACTTCTCCACCATATAATTTAAAAAATTCCACAGGCAACGGACTAAAAGATGGCAGAGGTGGCAAATGGTCAAATGCTGCTTTAATAAATGGATATAGCGATCATAGTGACAATATGCCCAATGATAAATATATAAAATGGCAAATAGCATGTTTGAAAGAAATGTTTAGAGTATTGAAAGATACAGGTGCTATTTTTTATAACCATAAATGGAGAGTTCAAAATGGTCTAATTCAAGATAGGCATGAGATTGTTTCAAAATTTCCTGTAAGACAAATAATTATTTGGAAAAGAAAAGGCGGTATTAATTTTAACCCTGGTTATTTTTTACCAACATACGAAGTTATATATCTAATAACAAAACCAAATTTTAAATTAGCTCCTCGTGCTAACGCTTACGGAGATGTTTGGGAAATAGCACAAGAAAGAAATAATAGTCATCCTGCACCTTTTCCTGTGAAATTAATAGAAAGAATTATTTCCTCCACAACCGCAAAGCTAATATTAGATCCTTTTATGGGGAGTGGTACAACTGCCATTGGAGCAAAAAAATTAAATAGAGATTTTATTGGCATTGACATTTCTAATGATTATTGCGTGAATGCAAGAAAAAGGATTGAAGATTTTTCAAAATATGGTATTGAAAATCTTAATCTTTTTCAAGATTCTAATGTATCTTTGTGTGGGAAATGAAATGGAAGAAAAAATTTATACTAAAGAATCATTGATAAGTGAATTCAAAGAAATTTATAAAAAAGGATGGATAAGAAATACAAGAGGCAAAAACCACGGGGCCGTTGGAAATATTTTAGAAGATTTATTAGGAATTAAAGAAAACAATCTCCCCATTTCAAATACTAATGAATGGGAATTGAAAGCACAAAGAAACAATACTAATTCTCTCACAACTCTTTTTCATTTTGAACCTTCTCCAAAAGCTTTGAAATTTGTACCTAAAATATTTCTTCCAAAATATGGTTGGCCACATAAAGAAGCAGGTGAAAAATATTCTTTAACAGAAATGAGTTTTAGGCAAACTATAAATGGTGTTAATGCCACAGACAGGGGTTTTAAAATTAATGTAGATAGACAAAACAAAAAAATTCTTATTTCTTTTGATAAAAACCTTGTTGCTCTAAAACACTCCGACTGGCTCACCGCTGTGGGAAAAAATGCGGGGCTTGGAGAGTTATCACCACAACCTTATTGGGGTTTTGATGATTTATTATATAAAGTTGGAACAAAATTATTAAATTGTTTCTATATTATAGCCAAAACAAAAAAAGAAGAAAATATTGAATATTTTTGGTATGACAAGGTATATATGTTAAAAAAATTTTCTTTTGAAAATTTCTTAAATCAAATTGAATTGGGAAATGTTTATATAGACTTTGATGCTAGAACAGGTCATAATCATGGCACAAAATTTAGAATTAAGCAAAAAACTATTCTAAATTTATATTCTGAAAAGAAAACAATAAATTTAGAATAATTAACTAGAACTGCAATAAATTTTCTCTTTTTTTATTATTTTTATTTGAGTTTGAGTGAAAGGATCCCTGTAAATAATGGGAGGTAAAATTATGCTGGAAGAAATTAGTATTTATGATGTTTTTAATAAATATGAAAATTCAAATGAGCTTTATTCAATAAATGATAAATATGAAAAGATTCTAGAGGATTCTGAAATTATTAGAAAGTATAAATTCGGAAAATGTTTTAATTCTAAAAAAATCTATCTTCAATGTGGTTTTAAATTTAAAGAACTTTATTTAATACTTATTCTCTGTGAAAATATGGCAAGAGGTAAGATAGAACCAAAGTTTATTAAAGAATCAGATAACAATAAATATAAAAAGAATCGGGAATTAAAAGAATTAATTAAGGCTTTTCCTGAAGCAAGAAGATTTGTTAATAAAAATCATATGTATCGAAGGTCCATACTATAAAAAGAATCAGTATTTACAAAGTTTTTATCAAAGATTCCGAATCAACTTATAATTTATATCGTTAATAAGATAAATTAATAAATAGATTCCAGAAAAAAGGAGAATATATTATGAGCTTTGAGCCTTCATTTAAAATAAATTCCATTGTTACTAACAACAAAATAATTGAAGAATTCAAATGTGGAAATGCTGGAGGAATGAGAAAATCAAACGAAACTAACACATTAATTCTTATCTCTGATCATACGAAAAATTTTTATGATGATAAATGGTATGGAAATATTCTTCACTATACAGGAATGGGTAAAAAAGGAAATCAAGATATTAATTTTATGCAAAATAAAACACTTGCTGAATCTAACACTAATAATGTAAATGTTTATTTATTTGAAGTTTTTGAACCCAAAAAATATATATTTAGAGGAAGAGTTAAATTAATAAGCGATCCATTTTTAGAATCTCAAAAAGATGCTGATGGAAATTATAGATCAGTTTATGTGTTCCCACTAAAATTAGAAAACGAAGAAAATTTAATTAATAAAGATTTTATCGATAATAATAAACTAATAAAAGAAAATAAAATAAAGAAAATATCCTTAGAAGCTTTAAGAGAAAAAGCAGAATATGAAGAAAACAATGGTACTTCTTCAAGGCAAGTAGAAACAAAAGTTTTTATAAGAAATCCTTATGTTTCTGAATATGTGAAGAAAAAAGCAAATGGAATTTGTCAACTGTGTGGAGAAAAGGCCCCATTTAAAACAAAAGATAATGTTCCTTATTTAGAAACTCATCATATAATATGGCTTTCGGAAGGGGGTCCAGATACTATTGATAATGTTGTGGCCCTTTGCCCAAATTGTCATAGAAAAATGCATGTGATCAATTTGGAAGAAGATAAAAAGATTTTACTTGAAAAGAATAATGAGAAAGTGTCAAAAGTTGAGCATGAAATGATTGGAAAAGAAAATTTATAAATCCAAATATCACCAGAACCAAGTTTGTTTCCTTATTTTATTTTTTGAGCTTTAAAGAGGAAAAACTCGATTTTATAAATCTAATTGAACTTTTTGACAATGGGTAAAATGAAATGTAAAATATTTTTAGAGACTAGGCTTTAATGATGATTTTTATTATATAAATTTTTCTTGAAAAAAGGAGAAACAAATGACAAAAGATGAAAAATATGTAATAAGAATAATGTTTAAACTTCGTATACATAAAAAGAATGGACAAGAATTTGAGGATTTTTTTTGTGATATTATGGAAAAATATAATAATAATTTTCATCCTGTAAAAGCTCATGGTAAAATTGGCGATAAGAAAAATGATGGTTTTGATAAAGTAACCGGAACATACTATCAAGTGCATGCCCCAGAAAATATAAATAAACGTGAGACAATCTATGAGTCAGCGAGCAAATTGAAAAGAGATTTTACTGGTCTTTTGGAATTCTGGAATGCCACATGTCCAATAAAAAAGTTCTTTTATGTCGTAAATGATAAATATTCTGGCAATCCTCCTCTCATACACAAAGCAATAATAGAATTGAATAAAAAATATCCAAATATAGAAATCGATGAATTCAGAGCAAAAGATTTGGAAGACATCTTTTTTAAATTAGATGAGGATGATATTATAGATATCGTAGGCAACCCACCAGACATAAACATAGACAAATTAAATTTTTCTGAATTAAATGAGGTTATTGAATATTTGATAAACATGGAAGTGACCGCTCCAGATAAAGAGAGTTTAATTGCTCCAAATTTTGACAAAAAGATAAAGATTAATAATCTATGCGATATTTTTAAAAATTACTTAAATATTGGTAGCTATAATATTGGAGATTTGGAAAAATACTTTAAAAACAATAGCCATTCTTATAAACAAACTTTAAGAGATAAATTTAATTCTATATATAATGATTCAAAAAAAGAAATACCCGAAACTGATGAAAATTTTAGTGATATAAGATTTCAATATATTTTAGAGAAAGTATTGCTTAACAAAAAAAAGGCCGTTTTCGACGCTACAATTATTTTGATGTCATATTTTTTTGAATCGTGTGATATATTTGAATATCCTACAAGGAGATGAATTATATTGATTTTGCCAAAAAAGCATATAAATTTATCTGAATCATATTTTGGTTTTGGAGGTTTTTTGCTTAAATTCATAACTGAACCTATTTCTATTGATAATCTTTGGAAAAAATTTAATTCCAACCAGGTATTAAAAGGATTAGATTTAACCATTAATAATGGTGAATCTTTCGTAGTTATTGGTAAAAGCGGTAGCGGTAAAAGCGTCTTGTTAAAATTAATTATCGGATTATTAAAGCCGGAAAGAGGTAGTATTATGATTGACGGGCAAAATATTGTAAACTTAGGATTCCGAGATTTACAAAAAGTGCGCCAAAAATTCGGCTTTGTTTTTCAATCTGCCGCCCTATTTGACTCCCTTAGCGTAAGCGAAAACGTTGGTTTTGCCTTAAGAAAGTTTTTTAACTGGCCCGATTCAAAAATTAAATCACGCGTTCACGAATGCCTTTCTTTTGTTGAACTCCAGGATGCAGTTAACAAATATCCTTCGGAGCTAAGCGGTGGTATGAAAAAGCGCGTGGGAATTGCCCGTGCTATTGCCGCCTATCCCAAATATATTTTGTTTGATGAACCTAC
>JASGMR010000063.1 GCA_030156385.1 Kosmotogales bacterium | reverse complement strand
AGACAATCTCGGAGCGAAGATGTTCTCGGAGAGATTTGAAGGAACGCTTGCCTATGATCCTGATGACATAGACAATCTCGGAGCGAAGATGTTCTCGGAAAGATTTGAGGGAGCACTTGCCTATGATCCTGATGACATAGACAATCTCGGAGCGAAGATGTTCTCGGAGAGATTTGAAGGAATGTTGGCTTATGATCCACCTGATATAGATAATCTTGAGTCTGGAAGAGATCTTGCTTGTTTGAAATTTGAAGGGAGAGAATATTTATGGAGAATATAGATTTAAAAAATACGGAAGAATCAATTGTAAAAGAAACAAAGAAAATAATCGAGAATGTATACAGTTCAGAAGAGTTAATTTTAGAGTGGTAAAGGGGGAAATAATTGATGGAAAATATAGATTTAAAAAATACTGAGGAACAGATCATCAATGAAACAAAAAATGTTATGGAAAATATTTATAATTCAGAAGAATTAATCATTGAATGGTGATTGTTAGCTATTTAAGTTGATTCAGAAATCGAAAAATTATAAGAAATGTGAGAATAGAAAAAACGGAATAGGGTGAAGTATTACTTAGAAGGAGTTTAATATGAATAAAGTGCTGAAAACGTATGAGATTTTTGAAAATTTACCATTTCAAAGTTTTTACAAAGATTCTGTACTATTAAATGACCAAACACAGATAGGGGAATTAGATCTTATTTTTAGAATTAATATACCTCTGAGGAAATTTGATTTTATAGATGATTTTTACACCTGTAATTTGAGTTGTTATGGTTTGAACAATTCAAGTCAGGTTGTAATACGCTTTGAATGTGATAATATGCCCGCGGTGGATATAAAAATTCTTAAACTGAAAAGAGATCTTGAATTATATGATCTTAATGATTTCATCCTTCTTAGCAAATTCTTTTTCTATTCTGTGTTGGTATCTAATCAGCAATTTACATTCGAAGAAGAATGTCATTTGGTGTCGGAACTGGTTAATATCTGGGAATCCAGGAATGTTTTTGAATATGCTCATAGCAGCAGAGTGGCCTTCTATTCGAAAAGATTTGCGGAGGCCATAGGTATGTCTCCAAGTGATCAGAATGAAATATATTGGGCCGCCTTTGCACATGATCTGGGAAAGATTTTTGTCCCCAAAAAAATTCTAAATAAATCGGGAGAATTATCTCAAGAAGAGAGAGAACAATTAAAGAATCATACTTATTGGATAGATTGTATATTTGATGCTTTTGATAATTTTAATGCTTTACTTCCTTCCATAAAACATCACCACGAAAGATGGGATGGATACGGATATCCTGATCACCTTTCAAAAGAAGAGATACCATTGTATTCAAGAATAATAAATATTGCTGATTCGTATGATGCGATGATAAATTTTAGAGTTTATAAAAATGCTTTATCTTCCTCTCAGGCCACAAAAGAAATAGAAAAAGGAGCTGGAAATCAGTTTGATCCGGATCTTGCGAAGGAATTTATTAAATTTCAAAGAAGGTTATAAATTGTTTTTTTCTAAAAAATTATAGATAGTTTTTTCATACTCTTTTTTGTTTGTTGTAAAAGATTCAACGTGCTTTGCATCATCAGCCAGATATAATGCTTTTTTCCCAATATTTTTTGCGTTGTATAATTCTATACTCATGGAAGTGGGTACAAAATCATCTTTCTTTCCATGTATTAAAAGGGTAGGAACGGCGTTATTTTTTATATCTTTTATTGGTGAAACTTCTCCAAAGAAAAATTTAAATTTTATTTTTGAAATTAAACTGGTGACAGGTATTACAAGAAAATAGGGAAGTTTGTAATCTTTCTTTAATCTATAACCCAATTGCTTTTTTAAGTCTGAATAAGGACAATCGGCTATAACGAAAGATGCTCTATTATCTATAGCAGAATATTGAATGACCGTTCCTCCACCGAGGGATTCGCCCATAACGCCTATTTTTGCATTTTCGCCCAGTTTTTCAAAAAGCCAATTAACACATGTTTTCAAATCATATTTTTCGAAAAAGCCAAAACTTGTAAACTTTCCACCACTAAATCCATGGTATCTGTTGTCAAATAAAAGAACTTGTATTCTTTTTTTCTGAACATATCAAGATATTTTATAGTTCCCGCATGGGTCCATGTGTAGCCATGAACAAGAACGATTGCTTTTTTTGATCCCGGGTTCTCAAAGAATTTACCGTACAGTTTATAGCCAAATTCAGAAGATATATTGACCTCTTCATATTTAAGATTATCAATATATTCCCGTGTATAATCCCCGTTTTCAATACCAAAATTAATCGTATAGTCATAATCCTTTGTTTCTGGTTTATTTGTCAAATTTGAAAATATTATGCCAATAGAAATAAATACACCCAGAAAAATGATTGATATAATGAAAAGAATCATTTATTATTTAACACTTCAGGAAATGTCATAAATTTCGGAATATTTTATATTTAAGTAATTCATAAATGATTCAGAAGATAAAGTGTGGCCTGTAACCTTTTTAATGAGTTCTTCCGTATCATATAAAGCTCCATGTTTATAAACATTATTTTTGAGCCAGTCTATCACTTCTTCAAAATTTCCGGTACTTACAGTTTCGAAAGCGTTTTTCTTTTCCGATAACAGTTTTTGAAAAAATTGCGAAGAGATCAGGTTTCCAAGCATATATGATGGAAAATATCCAAATTTTCCACCGGCCCAATGAATATCTTGTAAAATACCTTCCGAATAATTTTTGGGAACGATATTTAAGTATTTATTCATTTTTTCATTCCACATTTTGGGCAAATCATCCAAATTTATATTATTTTTCAAAAGGGCACTTTCGAGTTCGAACCTTATAAATATATGTAAATTATAGGTGACTTCATCGGCCTCAATTCTTATCGGTTGTTTTTTAACGGCGTTTATGGCTTTATAAAAGTCCATTAATTTTATCTGTTGCATATTTTCAAAATAATTTTTTGTTTTGTCAAATAGATATTTGATGAAAGGAAAGCTTTTTCCTATGAGATTTTCCAAAAGTCTTGATTGAGATTCGTGAATAGAAAAAGATGCCCCCTGGGAAATCGGAGTCCATTTATAATTTTTATCGATATTCATTTCATAAAGGGCATGTCCGCATTCGTGAATCGTCCCGTAAAGAGATGAAGTAAAGTTATTGGGGTTGAATTTTGTTGTTATTCTCACATCATCTCTTGTTATCGAAATTGTAAAAGGGTGTTCCGATTCATCATATCTACCGTTATTAAAGTCGAACGTAAATTTTTCTAAAATATGTTTGCAGAGCTTTTTCTGGGACTCAGTTGAATAATTATCATACAGAAAAGAATCATCAACTTGCCTGGAAGCAAAAATTCTTTTTGTTAAATCGATGAGTTCATCTTTGAAGGTGGAAATAAGATTCTCTATTTTTCTTTCTGTTATTCCATAATCATAAGTATCCAGAAAATAATCATATGGATTTTCGATGTACCCATTCGCCGCAGCGATTTCTTTAGATAGTTCAATGTTGTCCTTTAAATAGGGTTTAAAAATTTCGTAATTTTCTTCTTTTTTTGCCTTTAACCAATAAAACTGAGCTCTGGAAATTGCTTTTGTATATTTTAAGTAAAGCTCAGGAGGAATATTTTTGAGTTTTTTATAATTTCTGAAAATCAAACTATAAATTCTTTTATCTGCTTGATTCAACTCACCCTGATCGATTTTATCCATTATTTCTTCTATTTCATTTGAAGTGCTTTTTCTCTGATATTCAGAAGAAAGATATCCTATGACTTCCGATCTGTCACTCCCCGAATCCGGAGGAAGATAAGTTCTCTGATCCCATTGAAGAAGTGATAGGGCGGAATTTAAATAAGAAATTTCTCTAAATTTTTTCAACAACTTTTCGATATTTTCCATAAAATTTGATCACCTCATTCAATTATAATATATATCTTAATAAGAGAAAAATAAAATTTACAGCGATTGTTGGATAAGAAATATTTGTTTTATTATTTTTGAATATCTATGATTAAAGATAGTTATAGCCTATTATTGATAAAATTCGTTGTTTTTGAAATAAAAGTGAAAGAATACGCATATTATTTTAACAAAACGTAAAATTACGGTAATCGAAAATAATCAATTGTAGATTACAATAATCATGAAATAGGAGAAATAGTTGAACCCCAATGTCACGATTAATGTATAAATGCTAACCCCACCCCTGTTCGAAAAGATATTTCCCCGTTGTGGAAAATTGATTTTACGACCAAAGCGATCCCTTCCCCAGGATCGCTTTTTTAATTATTAATTTTTTTCTTCAATTATTATGATTTAATATGATTGGAGGTGTCAGTTTGAGTAACTATAATTATAAAATACTTGGAATCGATCCTGGATTTGGAAGAATGGGTTACGGAATAATAGGAATAGCCGGTTCCAGGGTTTCATGTTTGAATTACGGAGTAATAGAAACTGATACTAGCTGGGAACTGCCGGAAAGGCTAGTATATATATATAACGATGTAAAAAAAATAATCAGAGAGTTTGAACCCGAAGAATCTGCGATTGAAAAACTTTTTTTCTTCAGGAATGTTACCACTGCGATACATGTCAGTCAGGCTACAGGAGTTGCTATTTTGGCTTTGCAACAGGCCGAAATCCCCATTTATGAATATACACCTTATCAGATAAAACAATCCGTTACGGGATATGGAAAAGCCGAAAAAGGACAGATTCAAAGAACACTGAAGCTTTTTTTTAATTTGGAAAAAACGCCGAAACCGGATGATGCTTCAGATGCTTTAGCGGCTGCGTGGTGCAGATACACATCTAGATCTACTTTGGGGGGTGAAAAAATTGGTAATAAGTTTAGAATTAAAAAACAGGAAACTGAGTGATTTATATGAAAAAATTACAGGATATTTACCCGATGAAAATTATAATGAACTTAAAGTTGAAAAAATTAACATAAATACCAATAGAAGAGAAATAGTTTTTTATGTTCAACATGGGAATAAAGAGTTGAATTTAGAAAAACTGAATGAAGAATTTAAAGGGTTTTTTAAAAAAAATTTCAATTCCTTTATTAAAGTGATTGACTTGGAAAACAGAAATGAAAATATGGAATTTAACATAGAGAGTTTTTATGAAATGTTACCTAGGATTTTAGTTGACAATCTTAAAGTATCTAAAGTTGAGTTGAAAGAAGATAAATTTTTTATAGGCTGCCCCAATGAATTTATAAAGGATTTTATAATTAAACATGAAAAAGAACTCGAAGAAAATCTTCAGAAATATTTTTCCAGGAGTATAAGCTACGAAATATATCTGGAAGAATACAAATTAAAAGAAGAAGATATAATTCCTCCGGAAATTGCGGAGGAAATCAGAACAGTTAAGAAAGAGAAATCCAAGAAAATCATATTGGGAAGAAAGATAAATGAGATTCCGAGACCATTGAACAGGATAAATGAAAACGACCAGAAAGTGACCGTTTCCGGAGAAATTGTTGAAATAGATTCAAGAACGGGGAGATTCAGTGTCATAACATTTGTTTTAACAGATTATACGAGCTCGATTACGTGTAAAGCAGTGGGGGAAGATGCGAAAATTCTTATCGATAATCTTTCAGAGGGTGATGAAGTCATCATCAGAGGTTTTCTGGATAATAATGATAAGTATATAAAGGAAAGATACATAAATGTCAAAGATCTAAGCAAATCATCTCTTAAAAAAAGAAAGGATATGAGCGAAGAGAAAAGAGTAGAACTACATTTACATACTAAGATGAGCATGGTCGACGCTACTACGGATATAAAAAAGTTGTTTAAAACTTTAAAGGACTGGGGACATGATTCGGTAGCACTGACCGATCACGGTGTGGTTCAATCCATACCTGAATTTTATTTTACTGCGAAAAAGTTTGATATAAAGCCCATTTTTGGAATGGAAGGGTATTTGGTAAACGATTCTGAACCGATTTACAAATATTTCACAGATGAAAAAATGAGGATGGATGAAGCGGTTTATACCGTTTTCGATTTGGAAACAACCGGGTTTGAATCTATAGATAACGAAATAATTGAGGTTGGAGCGGTAAAAATGCAGGGTGAAAGAATAATGGAAACCTTTTCTGCTTTCGTAAAGCCCAAACAGGAAATACCTCAAAAAGTGACGGAAATAACGGGGATAAATTATGAAATGGTAAAAGATGCCGAGTCCGATGAAAAAGTACTGAGAGATTTCTTGGAATTTTCTAAAAATACCATTCTTGTCGCTCACAACGCGAATTTTGATTATTCGTTCATAAAGAATGTAATAAGAAGCAAAATAAATGGTGAATGGGATATGCCTATAATAGATACATTGATTCTTTCACGATCACTTGTAAACTTAAAAAGTCATTCGTTGGATAAACTGATAAATTATTTTAAATTGGGAGATTTCGAACATCACAGAGCAAGTGAGGATGCACGAGTGACCGCACAGATGTTTTTAAAATTACAGGAAATTGCTAAAAAAAAGGGAATCGAAAAAATTTGGGATTTTGACTCTCTAAGAAACAAGGAAGTTTATAAAAAAGCCCCAAGGTATCATATCACAATGTTGGCAACTAATGAGACCGGTCTCAAAAATCTTTACAAATTGGTCAGTATATCTCATACGGAGGATTTCTATTTCACTCCAAGAGTTTTCAAGAGCATTCTTGATAAATACAGAAAAGGTCTTCTGATTGGATCGGCCTGCGTGAGTGGATTGCTTTCTCAGACATATCTTTCATCGGTATCAGAAAGGGAATTGGAAGAAACGGCAAAATATTTTGATTACATAGAAATTATGCCTCTTGATATTTATGGAGGAGTGAAAAAAGAAACTATGAAAGATATGTATAGAGAATTTTATCGTATTGGAAAAAAATTTAATATTCCTGTTGTAATGACGGGAGATGTTCATTATATAGAACCTCATGAGGAATTATTCAGATCCGTTATACAGGCTGCAGAAAAAGGAAGAGAGGAAACTTTTGACAAACAACCGCCTTTGTATTTAAGGACAACGGAAGAGATGCTTGAAAAAGCATATGAGATTTTCGAAGATGAAAAAATTGCGAAAGAGATAGTAATCGACAACACCAGAAAAATAGCTTCTAGAATAAAAGAATTAATTCCCGTGAAAGGTGTTTTGAATCCCCCGAAAATAGATGGTGCTGAAGAAAAAGTAAGAAATATAACGTATGAGACTGCCAGGAAAATATACGGAGAACCTCTTCCGGAAATTGTCCTGGAAAGAATAAAAGTTGAACTTCATGCGATTATAGATAATGGTTATGCCGTATTGTATTTGATAGCGGCCGATATGGTAAAAAAGTCCAATGAAGATGGATATATAGTCGGTTCCAGAGGTTCAGTCGGGAGTTCGTTAGTGGCCAATTTAATGGGAATTACAGAGGTTAATCCCTTATTGCCCCATTATATTTGTTCAAATTGTAAATATTCAGAGTTTGTAGAAGAACCATATTATGAATCTGGTTATGATCTACCCAGAAAGGAATGTCCGCATTGTGGAATGGATTTGCAGAAAAACGGTCAGAGAATCCCGTTCGAAACTTTTTTGGGTTTTGGAGGAGGGAAAGTACCGGATATCGATTTGAATTTTTCAGGAGAGTATCAGGAAAGGTCACATAGATTTTTAGAAGAGATGTTCGGCAGAGATCACGTTTTTAGAGCCGGAACGATAGGAACTCTGGCGGAAAAAACGGCGTATGGATTCATCAATGCCTATACTGAACTGAAGGGAACGTACTTTACCAACGCGGAAAAAAGGACAATTGTGAAAAACCTTGTTGGTGTAAAAAGAACGACCGGGCAACATCCAGGGGGATTGGTTATCGTTCCGAAAGACAGGGAAATTTATGAATTTTCTCCATATCAATTTCCTGCCAATGATAAAAATTCAAGAACATACACGACACATTTTGCATATGAATATATACACGATGATTTAATAAAAATGGATGCACTGGGACATGACGACCCGACGTTTATTAAGATGCTGGGTGATCTAACAGGCGTGGACCCTACGAAGATACCCATGGATGACAGTGATACGCTTTCTATATTCAATTCTCTGGACAAATTGAACCTGCAGACAAAAAATATAAATACCACTGTCGGAACACTGGGCGTACCGGAATTCGGTACATATTTTGTCAGAAGTATGTTGGAAGATACGCGGCCAAAATCTTTCGGTGAGCTGGTCAGAATATCGGGATTATCTCACGGAACGAATGTCTGGGTTAGTAATTCAAAAGATCTTATTGCATCAAAGAGGGCAACGTTATCTCAAGTAATAGCTTGTCGAGACGACATAATGAACTACCTGATAAGTAAAAAAATTGATCCCGAAAAATCCTTTAAAATAATGGAAAAAGTTAGAAAGGGCAAAGGTTTAAACGATGAGGAAATAAAATTAATGCAAAAGTACAATGTGCCCGAGTGGTTTGTTGATTCCTGTCAGAAAATCAAATATCTTTTTCCAAAGGCACATGCGGCAGCATATGTGAGTATGGGTTATAGAGTTGCATATTTTAAAGTTCATTATCCTATAGCATATTATGCTTCTTATTTTTCGATAAGGGGTTCGGAGTTCGATATAAAACTTGCAATAAACGGTGTGAGTGCTATCAACAATGAATTATCAAGGTTGAGGGCCCTTCCGGATAAAAATGTCAAGGACTTTTCAAGAGAATCGTGTTTGGAGGTAACGAGGGAAATGCTTCTCAGAGGATACAATTTTTTACCGGTTGATCTTTATAAATCGGAAGCGAATAATTTTGTTATAGAAGATGAAAAATATCTGCGTGTTCCTTTTAACAGATTACCAAATCTGGGAACCAAAGCCGCTTTTTCAATAATCGATGAGAGAAGCAAAAGACCTTTCAGTTCTGTTGAGGATCTTTTGAAAAGGACACTTGTAAATAAAACGGCTCTTGAAGTTTTACGTGAATTTGATTCGTTGAAAGGAATGCCGGAACTTGATCAATTGAATCTTTTTGGGTAATATTTTATTATATGGAATTCAGTATAAAAAATGTTGATTTGATAAGAATTATTGAGATATGTGAAAATTTTTCGGGTACGATAGAGCCTGGGTACAGGTTCATAAGTCTGTATTACAATAAAGGACTGAAAATCTTTTCATCCGAAGGATGTGCAAAGATCGAAATAAACTTTCCGATGATTAATATAACCCCTTTTAACGGAACCTATATAATTTCAATAGATTACATAAAATCCCTGGTAGATAAAAAAGGTTCCGATGATGAGTACATTTCTTTTCAGGGAAATAAAAGGGATCTCAGAATTAAGACCTCTGAAGACCAATTGATTTTAAAAAATTGCTGTTTGGAAGGATTCCCCGAAATGGAAAGAAAATTCGAAAAATTGTTTAAAATAAGTCGAAGAGATTTTATAGACAAATTGAATTTTGTTTCTTCTATTAATTATGACGAAGTGCCCGCCGATATTGAGAGAATAGGGGACAAAGTATTGTTTTCGAGTAACAGTGGAAATATAAGTCTTTTATCCTTTTATGAGTATTCTTTTGAAAAAGATGATAATTTCAATTTTGTTTTACCATACACCACTTCCAGACATTTAGTGAAATCAATGGAAAAGATAAAAACCGAAGAGCTTTTTTTTGGAGAGGGGATTTCTGAGGGTGGTATAAAAACAGGTAAAATCCTCATTTCTTTTTGTACCGATAAAAATCTTCATGAGTCTGATTTTAAAGATCTGGAAATTTTTAACGATAGGCAATCCAGAGTAATTAAGAAAAAGGTTTTTTCGGATTGTTTGAAAAAAGTGGGTAATTTTATCAGAAGAGGATATAAAGCTATCCTGATATCAGATAAAGATGGCTTAAGAGTTTATTTGAAATTGGGTGAAACGGAATTTCAAACGTTTATTTCAAGAGATAGATTCGAAGATTTTGTAACTATAATTCAACCGCATTTACTACGGTCCGCCATAAGCAGGTTGAAAACACAGAATCTTTATATTTTCAAAAAAGGGGATTTTCTGTATATTTCTAATAAAAACAGAGAAAAAGTGATAATAATACCTATAATGAAAGATTAAGTGTATACAAAATCGACATCGTAATCAATTTTCGCAACAGAAGATATTGTGCTGAATACGGAACAATATTTTGCTGCTAAATCAACGGCTTGAATTAATCCCTTTTCTTTTTCGGCATTTGTGATGATTATATTTATTTTGACCTCTTTAAGCGTCGTTGGAATTTCTTCTCTTTTTTCTCCCGATATTTTTATTTCTACGGATTTAAAATCTATTCTTTTTTTATTGGCGATTCCTAAGAAAGTTGCATAAAGGCAGGAGCCCAATGATCCTAAGAGCATATCATATGGTGCGACTTCTCCCTTTTCGATTCCTATTTTTATTTCTCCATTTTTTGCATGCAATATACCTTTAAATTTGTTTGAAAATTCCAGTTTTACATCTGTTTTTGCACCCATTAAAAATCTCCTCTATACATATTCTTCAAAAATAAATTTAAGAAGATCCATTGTATTTTCCTTTCCGGTGTTTCCTATTAAGATCAGGTAGAATCTTTGAAAATCCAAAAGCATAGGAATTACGGTTACAGGAATATTGTTAACGCTTGTTGTGCTTCTTGAATTTGTTCCTCTGGCCAGAGAAATGGACATTGGAGGAATTTTTACCGGGGGTAAATCCAGGATGGGAATTTCATTTTCATCGAGTATATAAACATCTAAACCTGTACTTATTTTCAATTTAGAAATTAATTCAATAATTCTATCTGTAATATTCACGTGATCATCTCCTAATTTCCACTCGGCAATTGTAACCAGGACATTTTAACCATTTAGAATATAATTCAAGTTTTCTTGAATTATATTCATCTATAATGAGTTTACCAGGTTTCACTATTCCTAACAATTGCTTTAAATTCGTCAGATGAGGAGGTAAATAATCGGAATAAATGAGCGATTTACCTCTGAATTTCCATAAATCTTTAAAGGGAAAAAAACGTTCGTATAAATTTTTAAGGTCCTTTTTATCTTTTTCTATGCTTCTTAAATTTTGATTTATGAGTCCATATAAACAACCGCAATAATTCTGTATATAAATTTTCCCACTCATTTGATTTCTGGCAAGCGATTGAGGAAATATTTTTTTGTAATTTTCAGAAAAGAACTTTATCTTATATTTTTTTGAGACCTCGTTGCCTATAGAAGAAATTTTTTCATAGATCTTTTTGGGACTTGCCATTAAAGTGGTAGAAAAAGAATAATAATTATTTTCCAGAGCTTTTTCCGCAGTATTTTCCAGTCTGAGCCGAATACATTTTTCACATCTTGATGAATTTTCTTCCTGTCTGTAAAATTCTTTTGCATTTTCTATAAAAAGATTTTTATCGTATGTACTTTCAATTTTTTTTAAATTAAATTCTTTATTCAGAAAATCCACATCACGATATCTTTTTATATATTCTTCGTATGGAAATATATTTGGATTATAAAAATATGTTTTTATTTCCAGTTTTTTGTTTTCAATAGCTTTTAATGTTACATATTCATCAATCGCACAGCATATATGTAAAAATAATTTCATACTTTTCAGAATATTATATAATCGTGTATTTTTTGTATGGTTGCATTGTCGATTCCATTTATATTTTTTAACTCTTCCTCATCATGTATTTTTCCAAAAATTTCTCTGTATTTAACTATTCTATCAGAAAGTATACCATCGATACCGGGGATTTCTCTAAGTTCTTCAACGCTGCATTTATTTATATTTATCTTCGGTATATAATCTTTTTTTACAGTACCTGAAGAGTCGTAAGTACGTGATATACATATTTTATTTTTTAAATTCTCCAGGGTTTTTTCTCCTATTCCGTTTACTTCAAGTAGTTCCTCAGGTTTTGTAAATTCGTGATTTTTTCTGTAATTTAGAATGCTTTGTGCCTTTACTTCACCTATGCCCGGAAGAGATTGTAATTCCTCACTTGATGCGGTGTTTATGTTTATCAGATTTTCATCTTTGAATGTACTTTGACCGGTTTCTTCTATACATATAAGATCTTTCATTTTTGAGAGGGTAGATTCTCCAATTCCCTTCACGAGGAGTAATTCATCGAGATTTGAAAATTTTCCGAGTTCTTCTCTCTTTTTTAATATTAAATTTGCTTTGCTCTCTCCGATACCGGGAAGTTGTATTAAAGTTTTCAGATCGGCTTCGTTTATGTCTATGGGGAAGATTTGTTCGTTATCTTCAGAATTATTTTTTAAAACCGTTTCAGATTTTTGATTTAAGCTATCTAAAGAATTCACCAGAACGATGGCTATTATAAGGGAAAAAAGAATTACCCCGACAAAACGGGCTTCCCTTAAAGTAATTTTTTTCATTCTTTTATTTGAGAGTTTTCAAATTCGTTGGAAAGTATATCCATGTATATAATATCGTGATACTCACCAGCGTAAAAATGAGCCTTTCTCCTTTTACCTATGATTTTAAAGCCACATTTTTGATAACAGTTGACGGCTCTTTTATTGTAGGAAAAAACTTTCAGCATAATATTTTTAAAATTTAATACGTTGAAACTGTAGTCGAGCAAAAGATTGATAGCCTCGGTACCATATCCTTTGCTGAGAAAATCCTTGTTGCCTATGAATATACCTATTTCCGCAGATCTGTTTGTGCCATCCATATCCATCAAACCGACGTTTCCTATAAGCTTGTCTGTTTCGCAATCTATTATCGCGTAGTTATGTCCTCTGGATAAATTTTCCAGAGCTTTTTTTTCGGCTTCCAGGGTGATATTGACCGAAGACAGTGATAAATATTTAGTGGTATTCAGATCATTCAACCATTCGGTATACTGATCGAAATCATTCATGTTCATAGGTGAAAGATAGCACTTTTTTCCAGTAATTTTCTTAAAATATTTCATTATTTATCCCTCTTTTTTATATTTTGAAACAAATTATTTTAAATTCCCGGATTCTCTGATATTTTTCCCTGAATTCTTCATATAAATTCAGATTGTTAATCTGAATATTTTTGATTTTCAGAAAGATCCTATAATTGATTATATTAAGTAAAACCTTTTCTTGCAACTTTTACAATTGTGATATAGCAAATAAA
>JASGMR010000062.1 GCA_030156385.1 Kosmotogales bacterium | reverse complement strand
TTCAAAAAGAAAATACAGAGTCACTCCCGCGCCGCCGGCAATCATGGAATATATTTTTTCCTTTTTCACCAGTTTCTTTCCACTTTTTATTTTAAATGGCAGAAGAATCACCATGGCAATGGCGAATCTCAGAAATGCCACCATCGATGGGGGAAGGTTCTCAACGGTCGCCTTCGTAAACAAAAAAGAAATCCCCCACAATATCGAAGTTGTGGTCAGAAGAAAGATCCCAGCAACTTTATTCATACACGTTTATAGGGAGTGTATCCAGCCTTCGATCTGTCTATCTGCGGTTTCAGAATAAAATATTCATAGGGCTTCAACTCTATTTCAAGGCCACCGATCTGAGACATGAATTCTCTGGATGTGAACAGGTCCTTGAACGTAGTTCCATTCATCAAAAATTCCTCATCGGCATAAAACTTTATAGATTCCTTTTTATCCCTGAAATTCACAACAGCGATCAGGAGGTCATCGATCTTGTTCGTGAACCTTTTGAAAACCATCACGTTTTTTGAATCGTTGTGAAGAATCTCAAAGTTTCCATATGAGAGCGCCCTGTTTTCCTTTTTTATTTTATTGAGGTTTTTGTACAGATAATACCTGTCCTTTTTGTCATCCACTTTGTTCCAGTCCATAGGGGCACGGTTCTCGGGATCGTCTCCGCCCTTCATCTCCAGTTCTTCCCCATAATAAATCATCGGATTTCCCGGGAAAACGTATTGCATGAATATGGCGAGAGCGATCTCCTTTTCGTTACTGAAAATACCAGATAATCTCGGGACATCGTGAGAAGAGAGCATGTTCCATGATCTCTGAAGATAGTCCAGATCACATTTTCCGACCATGTCTGCAAAAATCTTCGAACCCGTTTGAGCGGTGATCTTTCTCTTTATTATATCTTCAACCAGAAATTTGAAAGAATAATTCATCAGTCCGTCTATCTTTGCCTTCTTATTCCAGCTTCCGGGAAAATTCCAGATCTCTCCGATTATCACGGCATCCTTCTTCACTTCCTTCGCCGAATCGGAAATCTCCTTCAGGAACTCCGGTCCTACATCGAATGCGACATCTAGTCTCCAGCCGTCCGCTCCAAGCTTAATCCATTTTTTGATCACCGAATCTTCACCCGTAAAAAGAATTTCTCTGAGCTTTTCGTTCTCCAGTTTTAATTCGGGAAGATTTTTCGAGTCCGACCACCCGAGGTAATCATGATTGTTCGAGAAAGTGAAAAAATCTCTGTACTGTGAACCGGTATCGCTGTAAGCTCCACCCTTGAAGAACTTGTTCTTGTTGAACCATTTCGACGCTGCACCCATATGATTGAAAACACCATCTATGATTATTTTCATATTCTCGTCATGCACCCTCTTGCAGAGCTCGACGAAATCATCTTCGCTTCCAAAAGCCGGATCTATTGTAAAGTAATCGATGGTATCGTATTTGTGATTCGTATGTGCAAAAAAGATCGGAGTCAGATATATGGTGTTGACTCCAAGTTCCTTTATATAATCGAGTTTGTTGATTATTCCCCTAAGATCTCCCCCGGTGAAACGATACTGATGATTGCCGCTCTTGGTGTGAGTGGGTTTAAAATCCCACGGTTCGACCTTCTGCCCCTTGAGGGAATATTTGTTTATCTTTTCATACACCGAACTTCCCATTCCTATCGAAAAACGGTCGGGAAAAATCTGATAGATTATTGCTTCTCTTTTCCAATCTTTCATATAATCACTCCCTTTAATAATATTTCACAATCTGGTGCTTTTTATGTATGACAGGTACAGATAACCCAGAAATATGTTTTTCTCTATCGACCACAGATCATCCGCCATATATTTGTAGCCTGTTGCAGGAGTCAGCATATGGTTCAGGGTCCACAATGTTATTTCATAAATCTGCATCAAACCCCTGGAATACACGAATTCATTCTCGTCAAGCAGGCTTCTCTCCTGCGCAAGCGCATAGGGGTTGAAACCCGATTCGTACAGGATTATGGATAAAACCAGTTCCGGTTCGATTTCCGAAAAATTCAGGGTCGTCTCTTCACCGTTCAGGTTCACGGGAACCCTCAGCTTTGAGATTTTTTCAAAGGCTTCGATCAACCTGTCTCCGTATTCTTTTTTAAAAAATGGGGATCTGCCGTTTATATCGGCATTCTCTATGACATAGCGTATCTTTTTAACCAGAAGGGGGTTCAATCTACCCCTCTTTCCTCCGTACACATCCAGGCAGTCATCGCTCTCAAAGAGCAACTCTTCGTCAACGTCATGGGTTCTTTCAACAACCGGAATTTTTATGGTATTGGTCATTCCTGAAAAAAATCTGTAGTTCTCCCATATCCTGTCGTCGTAAAGATAGTTTTCCAGTTCCGACACTTTCTTAAAATCGCTGTTCGCACCGTAGTTATACAGAGTGGATATATCCTTTATATAAACCTCTCTTCCGGTAATCAGAAATACGCTTATGATCGTCGGAACCGTTATTAAAATCAGAAAAATGAATATTTTCAGCCTGTTAACTCTCTTCATATGCCATATCTTACGTAATTCCCGCCTTCTCCGTAAAAAATTTCATTGATTCCAATCTTCTTCAGAAGATCCACCGCCTGATAATAACCGCAACCTATCGTTTTCTTATTGTGCGAATCGGATCCTATGGAGATGTACCTTCCTCCGAGTTCGAAATACTTTTCTATGATCCACACTTTCGGCTGTTGTTCCTTGAAGGGCATCCTCCATCCCGCGGTGTTTATCTCAAGACCAAGGTCGTATTTCACTATCCTCTTCAACAATTCTACAACTAAATGCTCGTATTTTTTCGGTACTTCGGGATTATTTTTCAAATACCTCTTCATCAAATCCAGATGAGTGTAAAAGCCTATATGATCAATATCCTTTACCGCCTCCACCGCTTCCTCCAGATAGAGTTTCCAAACCAGGTCCGTATCGTCTCTCGGCAGATCGGTGAATACTTTCTTCGTGTGGTGCACGGAATAAAGCAAAAAATCATAGTCGTCCTTCAATTCCTCCGAAATGAAGGATTGTATCCCGAATTCCAGTGATTTCAGAATCTTTATTTCACTCTCTTCCCTTTTATAATTATCGATAGTCTCATTGTATTTCTTCAGATCGGCTATCTTATTGAAAATGTAAGGACCGGCTACAAGATCGTAATGATCGCTGATGGCTATTATGCCGACCCCGTTTATCTTCGACTGCATTATAACTTCTTCAATAGAATTTTTTCCGTCGGGGGAAAAATCTGTGTGAATGTGTAGATCAACCATTTGTTCTCCTTTTTAACTTGCCAATAATCATTTTGACGTCTTTTACTTTTAAAATATGTGCGAAAAATAAATAAACAAAAACAGAAATAACTATATTCAGTATGAGGCCAAGTGAATCTCCCAGAATATACCGCCTGAACGTAAACATGAATATTCCCATCATGAGAGTGCAGACGGAAATCTTGGATGTGTGTATTAAAAATGACCTTGCGATTTTATATTTTCTGACGGTGAGGAAAAAAACTATTACGAAGCCCACACCGCCGGCGATTGAAGTTGCGAGTGCAATACCCACCGGCCCCATCGAATAACCGAGCACGATGTCGAGTACTATATTCGTGCCAACCATCAGAAATGAAACGAGGGTCGGAATCAAAGGTTTTTTTTCTGCAAAAAAGGATTTGCTCAGAACGTTGTACCCGCTGTAAAACAGCAGACCGAGGGCGAATCCCATCAATATCGCACTCACATTCATCGTATCCTCCGGGGTGAATCTTCCCCTTTCAAAGAGTAAAACGATCATATCCTTTCCCAGCAGGAAAAGGGCAACAGTGCTGGGAAAAATATAAAAAAACATCGTCGAAGTTGCCTCCCATATGGTTCTGGCCGCCTCTTTGATTTTTTTAGTGTTTATGAGTTCGGCGATATTTGGAAATGCGACCGTCGCCACGGCGACACCGAAGATTCCCAGTGGGAGCTGGTACAATCTCATAGCATACTGCAGCGAGGAGACCACTCCAACGCCCAGATCCGTGCCGACTTTGACGTCTATAAGGCTGTTTATCTGATTTATAGCCGGCGTGATGGACGATATGAGAAAAAAGGGAAGGAACTTCTTCACCATTTTGAGATTGAACGAGAATCTGTATTTGAATCTGACCTTTTTCCTCGCATAGATGGCTAGAAGTATCAACTGCAAAAGACCTCCGAGAATAAAGCCGAAGGAGGGTCCCAGAATCGCAGGAGTGAAAAATTTCGATAAAAAAATACCCGTTATCGTCGACAAATTTATGATGAGTGGGGAAATGGCCGGGATGAAGAAAAAGCTGAAACTGTTTAAAATGCTGTAATAGATGGCCCACAAAGAGATGAACAGAACGAACGGAAAAGTGATTTTAATCAGCAGGGACGTCAGTTCTATCACGCTTTCGTCGTACGATCCGGAAAAGGCCTGCGCTATCGAACCCGAGAAAGATACTCCGATGAGAGTCGTGATTATCGTCAGAATGGACATCAGGGTGATTATCGTCGAGGCGAATTCGGAAGCGTTACGGTTCAGTCCGGTATTTCCGCCCGTGCTCCTGCCCAGTCTGATCTTTCCATCGTAGTTTCTGTCGTTCAGTCTTTCATTGAACATCGGAATGAAAGCGAGTTGCATTGCGCCTTCAGCAAATATTTTCCGTAGAAAGAAGGGAATTAAAATCGCGATTAAGTATGCATCGTATTGGCTTGAAGTACCAAAAATAGACGCAAAAGATATGTCCCTTAGTAAGCCTGTAATTCTCGAAAAAAAAGTCGCTATGGCGAAAATTATCGTTCCGGTTGCTAAACTCAAAGAAATTCATTCCTTTTCAATATTCAGTTAATCATAGCATAAAAAAAGGCGATAAGCATCGCCTCGTTAATGACTTATATCTTCTTTAGGAGGCTTCAGCCCCTTGATCTCTATGTTATTTTTTTTGGCGTAATCCCACAGCGCTGCGTGAACTGCCTCTTCGGCCAGGACAGAACAGTGAAGTTTTATCGGCGGCAATCCGTCCAGAGCCTCAACCACCGCTTTGTTTGTGAGTTCCAGTGCTTCCTGAACCGTTTTTCCGATTATCATCTGCGTGGCCATGCTGCTCGTCGCTATCGCCGCACCGCAACCGAATGTCTTGAACTTCGCATCTTTTATTATCCCATCTTCTATCTTTAAGTACACCTTCATTATATCGCCGCATTTGGCGTTTCCAACTTCACCTATTCCGCTTGCGTCATCTATCTCCCCAACATTTTTGGGATTCATAAAATTCTCCATTACTTTTTTACTGTACATTCTTATCACCTTCTCCCTTCAGAAATTCATCGTATAGAGGCGACATGTCCCTCAATCTTTGAACGATTCCAGGTAATATCTGAAGCAGATAATCCACTTCTTCTTCCTTGTTTTCATACCCAAGAGTTATACGCAGGGAACCGTGAGCGACTTCATGACTCAGACCTATCGACAGAAGCACGTGCGACGGATCAAGAGAGCCCGAAGTGCATGCAGAACCACTGGAGGCGGCTATACCCTTCATATTGAGCATCAGCAGCAGTGATTCCCCTTCGATGTACCTGAAAGAAAAATTGACGTTGTTCGGAAGTCTGTCGACGGGATCACCGTTGAATTTCACATGAGGAATATTATTCTTTATTCCGTCGATTATTTTATCTCTCAATTTTATGATCTTTTTATTTTTTTCTTCCATGTTCTCGTACGCCAGGGATATCGCTTCCGCCATACCCACTATACCGGGAACATTTTCCGTGCCGGCACGCCTCTTATTCTCCTGAGCGCCGCCGTGCAAAAAATTGTCTATTTTCGTTCCCTTTCTTATGAACAACGCTCCGACACCCTTCGGACCGTTGAACTTATGCGCCGACATACTCAACAGGTCTATACCGGTTTTTTTCAGGTCTATTCTTATCTGACCGACGGCCTGAACCGCATCGGAATGAAATATTATTTTCCTGTCTTTACAGATGTTAGAAATTTCCTCGATGGGCTGTATCGTTCCAATCTCGTTGTTGGCATACATAACTGATACCAGAATGGTGTCTTTCCTGATCGCTTTTTTCAGCTCATCTATCTTGACCTTTCCGTTTTCATCCACAGGCAGATATGTCACTTCAAATCCGTGTCTGGAAAGGTACTCGAATGTATGCAGCACGGCGTGATGCTCAACCGAAGAAGTTATTATATGTTTTCCCTTTTTTTCATTCGCAAGTGCCGTTCCGATTATCGCCCAGTTATCCGATTCGGTTCCACCCGAAGTGAAGAATATTTCCCCGGCATCCGCGTTGAAAACCGAAGCAATTATCTTTCTCGAATCTTCTATCGCACTCTTTGAAATCGTTGCTATATCATAAATGCTGGAAGGATTACCGTAAAATTCGTTGAAAAACGGATACATTTTATCTATCACTTCTTTTCTAACTGGTGTTGTCGCTGCATGATCAAAATAAATTGTTTTCATTGAATCACCCTCTATATCCGATAATTATTATCAATATTATCTTATCACTACCGGCAGCCAAAGTCAAGGCTCAAGAGTATCCATTTTCTCAGTTCTTTTTATATGTCTTCCACCCTCGAATTTTTCATTCAGAAACACTTCGACAATCTCATTCGCCAGTGCGGGAGAGACGAGTCGTCCTCCAAGACAGAGAACATTCGCATTGTTGTGCTTCCTCGCCATTGTCGCCATGTATGGATAAACACACAGCGCTGCTCTGATACCTTTGAATCTGTTGGCGGTCATGGACACGCCTATACCGGTTCCGCAGAGCAAAATTCCCTTGTTAGCGGGATCTTCAAGAACTTTCATTGAGAGTTTTTTCGCTATGTCGGGGTAGTCCACAGAATCGAGACTGTATGTACCGACATCTATATATTCGTATTTCATACTTTCCAGATATTTTTTTACTTCCTCTTTTAAAGCGTATCCCGCGTGATCCGAACCAACTATTATCATTTGATGACTCCTTTCGTAGATAAAATACATATCGATTTCAAAATAACTTCATCCTGTTCGGGATTGTCCGTAAATTGAAATTCCACTCCATTCTTCCTTATAAAAATATCTTCCGCCAAAAATTCATCTCCCTTGAGAAATGACTTCAAAATCAGTAGATCATCCTTTTCATTGTTCAGTCCGTTCAAATTTTTTCTTCCCAGCCTTATGCCTATATAATTTTCCTTCATGGAAAGAAAGTCCTCATAAAATGTGTCGTCTAAAGGCTTCAATTCGAACTGATCCAGGGTCTTGAACTCCATATAATAAAATCTTGCATCGAAGGTACTCTGGAACACATCTTTCTTCTCCACGATCTGAATGCCCCTTGAAACACTCTTTCGTATGATGAATCCCTTCTTTTCAAGGGCCTTAAGATGTTTGGTAACGGCGGAAGCACTCGAAATATTGAATTCCGCACTGATCTCCCTTATCGTGGGAGGAAATCCATTCTCTTCAATGAATTTTTTTATGTATTCCAGTACATTCTTCTGCCTGTAGGTTAAATACTTACTCATAACTGCACCAATTCGGTTACTATGGCGATAGTGGCTAATTCATCATCTTCTTTTAATTCAACAATTTTTACGCCCTGAGTTACCCTTCCCGTGAATCTTATGTCGGAAACCGGTATTCTTATGGACATTCCCTTCTTGGTTGCCATGATTATCTCCATATCGTCATTCACTATCAGTGTTCCGACCACCTTTCCGGTCTTCTTTATATTCGAGAGGTTTTTAAGGCCTATTCCGCCCCTGTTCTGAGGCCTGTATTCCGGAAGCTTCGTTCTCTTGCCGCTCCCATTTTCAGTTGCTGTCAGCAGATATCTCTCGTCAGCTTCATGAATGACATTAGATGAGACTATGTAATCGTTCTTGCTCAGTCTCATGGCTTTCACACCCTGGGCTGTTCTTCCGATTGGCCTGATCGATGATAAGTCGAATCTGATTACCATTCCGTTGGCAGTTGAAATTATTATATGTTCATCTTTACATTCACTTATTATCGCTCCGATTACACTGTCATCATCACCTATATTGATGGCTTTTATACCGTTTATTCTGGTATTCGCAAAAAGACTCAGCTTGGTCCTTTTTATCTTTCCCAGTTTGGTCGTGATAACGAGGTATTGCTTTTCCATGTCTTCCTCTGAGAAAGGCAAAACCGTTCTCACATACTCGTCGGGATCGACTCTTATGTAGTTCGAAATCAATTTTCCCTTCGAAGTTCTGTTCGAGAAATCTATCTCGTGATTATTGAGGAAGAACAACTTTCCCTTGGACGTTATGACTATGGTCTTATTTTTCCTCGTCGTGGTCAGAATAGTCTCTACGAAGTCGGTATCGCGGGTAGTCACTCCCTTAACGCCCACCCCGCCTCTGTTCTGCTTTTTGTATATATCCACCGGGGTAGATTTTATATATCCCTTGCTGGTAACCAGGATGACTATGTCCTCATCTTTGATAAAATCCATAATATCGTAGTCGTTGGCACTCTCGGAAACTATTTTGGTTCTTCTCTTGTCTCCATACTTCTCTTTCATTTCGGCCAGATCTTCCTTTATGATATTATAAATTTCGTTTTTATTAGCCAACAGTTCTCTGTAATAAGAAATCTTTTCAACGAGCTCCTTATGTTCGTTCATGAGATTCATAATTTCGAGCGAGGTGAGCCTCTTCAGCCTCATATCGAGAATCGCTTTGGACTGCTCTTCGGATATTTCCAGCACTTCCTGTAAATTTGCGGAAGCTTCCTTTTCATCTTTGGAATTTTTAATTATATCAACAACGGTGTCTATCGCTCTCGTCGCTTTTATCAGGCCCTCAACTATATGTGCCCTCTTCGAGGCCTGTTCCAGAAGGTATTCCGTTCTTCTGGTGATGATCTCAACTCTGTGATTCAAAAAGGAACTGAGAATCTGTTTCAGATTCATATAAACGGGTCTTTTCTTTTCATCGATAACGAGCATGCTCACGCTGAAAGTGTTCTGAAGCTGAGAATGCTTGTATAAAAGATTCAATACAACATTTGGGTCGGCGCCTCTTTTGAGTTCGATCAGAATCCGCATACCCTTTTTATCGGATTCATCTCTGATATTCCTGATCTGAACGTCTCTGATATTATTCGCCGCCTTCGCAATCTGCTCTATTAAATCGGCCTTGGAAACATTGTAAGGAATTTCCGTTATGACTATGTTGTTGCCGGATTTTCCCTCGACTATCTCCGCCTCACCTCTGAGTATGAGTCTCCCCTTACCCTCGGTGTATATTTTCTTTATATTCTCCTTCCCGACGACCATCGCACCCGTCGGAAAATCGGGACCCTTGATGACGGTGAGCAATTCGTCTATTGAAACCTCGGGGTTATCGATGAGCATATCCAGTGCCGCCACCAGTTCATTCAGGTTGTGTGGCGGAATACCGGTCATCATTCCAACGGCAATACCGGAAGTTCCATTCATGAGAAGATTCGGGATCTTCGATGGCAGAACATCGGGTTCCTTCAGGGTACCGTCAAAATTATTCGTCATTTCAACGGTATTCTTATCCAGATCCGTCAAAAGTTCTTCGGCCAGCGTCTGCATCCTGGCTTCCGTATATCTGTAGGCCGCGGGAGGATCCCTGTCTATTGAACCGAAGTTTCCCTGACCGTCAACCAGAGGATATCTCATTGAGAAATCCTGGGCCATTCTTACAAGTGCGTCATAAATCGCCATATCACCATGAGGATGATATTTACCCATAACCTCTCCGATTATTCTCGCACATTTCTTAAAAGGCTGGTTATGCCTCAGGCTCAACTGCGACATACCGTATAAAATTCTTCTTTGAACCGGTTTCAATCCATCTCTGACGTCAGGAATGGCTCTACCAACAATTACGCTCATCGAGTAGAGCATGTAAGAATCAACTAATTCTTCATTTATTGCTCTTGGAATTATTTCCGACAAAATATTTTCTCCTTTCTAACTGAACTTAAGAAATAACGGATCCGGAATCGATATCTCCATCGACGGTTAAAACTTTTAAAGTTTTTTCGTTCTTCGCGGCAAGAAGCATTCCCTGAGATTCCACTCCAAACAATTTCGTTTTCTTAAGGTTAGCAAAAACAATTATTTTTTTATCCACTAATTCTTCGGGTCTGTAATGCTTGGCGATTCCGGCGACAATCTGCCTTTCCTCATCACCAATCTGAACCTTCAGCTTCATCAGTTTTTCAGATCCCTTTATGTTCTCCGCACTTTTAACCAGCGCGACTCTGAATTGAAGTTTTTTAAAATCGTCTATACCGACCACATTCTCTTCATCGACCTTTTCTTCTTTATCAATCTTTTCTTCTTTTACGGTATCGTCTTTCATTTTTATAACTTTCTTATGTTTCTTGACGTCTATTCTTGGGAACAGGGGTATATCACTGTATACATTCTTTCCGGACTCCAGTTTTCCAGTCGAAAGATCCGAAAAGGTCCCGTCCTCAACGCCTATTCTCTTGAAAATCTCCTGAGATGTTTCCGGCATGATCGGTTCGATCATCAGTGAAACGAGTCTTATCACGTCGAGAAGGTTGTAAAGCACTGTGTCCAGCATTCCTTTGTATTCATCATTTTTTTCAAGCTTCCAGGGCTCGGTTAAATCTATGTATTTGTTATCGAATCTTACGAGTTCCCAGATGGTTTCCAGAGCATTCGAGAACTTCAGTTCGTCCATTTCCTTCTTGTAGTTGGTGATCGTTTTCTCTATCAAATCATACAATTTTTCATCGTGCTCGGTGGGTGTTCCCTTTTCGGGAATCTTACCCCCGTTGTATTTTTTAATCATGGCAACGGTTCTGTGAAGCAGATTTCCCAGATCGTTCGCCAGATCGGAATTGATTCTGTTTATCAGATTATCTTCGGAAAAATCTCCATCCCTGCCGAACTGAATGTCCTTGAGAAGATAATATCTTATCGGATCGTTCCCATAGGTTTTTATCAGAATTCTGGGATCGATGGCATTCCCCGTAGATTTTGATATCTTCTCACCGTTCACCGTCAGCCAGCCGTGGGCAAAAACCTTTTCCGGCAATGGAAGACCTACGGACATCAGCATCGCAGGCCATATGAGCGAATGGAATCTGTTGATCTCCTTACCTATCAGATGTAACTGGGCGGGCCAGTATTTGTCGAACTTTTCGGAATCATCCGGGTACCCTATCGCACTTATATAGTTCAGCAGCGCATCAACCCAGACGTAGACGACATGCTCCGGATCGCTTTCCAGGGGAACACCCCAATCGAAGGATGTTCTCGTAATACTCAGATCCCTCAAACCGGATTCAAGAATATTCAGCATTTCATTTCTTCTGAAAGTCGGTTGCATGAACTCGGGATTTTCACGAAATAATTTTTTCAGAGGTGCGTTGTATTTCGAAAGCTTGAAGAAATAATTTTCCTCACTGACCCACTTCACCTCTTTGCCGCAATCGGGACAGGTTTTATTATCTTTCAGATCTTCCTCCGTCCAGAAAGTTTCACAGGGAATGCAGTACCAGCCTTCGTACTTTCCTTTATATACATCACCATTTTCAATCATCTTATTTATGAAATACTTCACGGTTTTCATATGACTTTCATCGGTTGTCCTGACAAAATAATCGTATGAGAGATTCAGATCCTTCCAGAGACTTTTGAACTTCCCCGAAACCATGTCACAATATTCCTGCGGATCCAGATTCAGATCCTTTGCCTTGTTCATGACCTTCTGGCCATGTTCGTCGGTTCCTGTCAGGAAAAACACTTCATATCCCAGCATTCTTTTGTATCTCGCGATCACATCGGCGACGATTGTAGTGTATGTTGTTCCGATATGCGGCTCGGCATTCAGGTAATATATCGGTGTAGTCAAATAATATTTAGGCTTCATACGGGTTTCCTCCTTACAACCAAAAAAATCCCAGAGTCCCCTCTGAGAACAAAATCTACTTCACTATTATAACATCAAAAAACCCAAGATTTATTTAAGATTTCGATAAATCCGATTTTGTATTTTTGAACCACAGCAAGCCATAATAAGAGAGATCAAAAACGATCATTTTATCCTTTATAAAAATATAAAACTATACATAAAAAATTCTGTTGTCATTATTTTTTATCGAAAACGCCTTCAGGCTTTTAAACTGAAAATTATTTTTCGCCTTCTTGACATTCGATACTATTTGTACTAATATAGTTCAAATAGTACATTTTATAGATTAGGAGGTAACATCATGAGGGTAACACCGAACACGGTAAAACAATTACACGATCAGACGGGTGCGGGATACATGGATGCAAAGAGAGCCCTTGAACAAACGAACGGGGATTTCGAAAGGGCGGTTATCGTACTGCGCGAAAAGGGTATTTCGATCGCAAAGAAAAAATCGGTAAGAATGACCGGGGAAGGTACCATAGGATTTTATTCCCACTTCAACGACCGCGTTGGTGTGATGGTCGAACTGAACTGTGAAACCGACTTCGCCGCTTCCACGGATATTTTCAAAAACCTGGCTCACGATCTTGCGGTGCATATAGCGGCGATGAATCCGCTTTACATTTCACGCGCCGACATTCCGGAAGAAATAATTGACGATGAAAAGGATATATACGAAGCACAGATTAAGAATGAGGAAAATACTGGGGATACTGTGAATTCCACCGTCGAGGGGATGCTTCAAAAATATTATCGGGACTACTGCCTGCTCGACCAACCTTATTTCAAAGATCCGGATAAGAGCGTGAGCGACCTCCTCGTGGAATGCATAACCGCATTGAAAGAAAACATCACTGTCAAGCGTTTCACACGTTACGAAGTGGGAGGAGAAGTATGAACAAAAAAGCGGATAAGATACTGAACACGACGATAAAGCTGTTCATCCGTGACGGAATCAAAAAAATCACAATGGACGATATAGCCGAGAATTCAAAAACATCCAAGGTCACGATATACAAGTATTTTAAGGACAAGGATTCACTGTATCTAGAAGTCTGTAAGCACATTTATTCGTATTATTTTGAAAAACTGAGAGGCACGGTCGCTTCGGAGGAAATCCTGATCAAAAAACTGTATAAATTCATGGATATCATCTGCGACTTCACCGACACCGGAAAATTTGAACTATGCAGGGATCTCGCGGAATACGACGGCACAATTGAAAATGAATATGAGAGGTATTTGCAGACATACAGGCACTCCATGTTGACCCTCATCGATGAAGGAATTAAAAATGATCTCATAAAAAAGAATCTGGACAGGGACATGATTTTCCACTATATCGATATGGGTGTGAATTATTATCAGCAAAATCCCGAATACAGGAACAGGATGATCAACGACGG
>JASGMR010000061.1 GCA_030156385.1 Kosmotogales bacterium | reverse complement strand
CGCAATTATTTTTCCGTTGTGCTCTTCAATTATATTCTTCACAACCGACAGACCCAATCCCGTTCCGAAGGACTTCGTCGTAAAAAACGGTTCGAATATTCTTTTCAGAACTTCCTGAGGAATTATTTTGCCCTTATTGAATACGGATATAACGTCGTATTTGTCTTCTATGCAAAGTGTAATTACGACTTTCTCATTGTAATTAGAGGCCTCAATAGCATTTTGAATCAAGTTTATCAAAATTTGTTTTATCCCGCCCTTATTTCCAAAATAGAAGGCCCCTTCATTGTTGTTTATCAACTCCAGAGTTACCTTTTTCTTACTCGCTTTTTCTTCCATTCCTTCAATTATCTCTTTGCAGATTACAGAAATCTCAATTTTTTCGCGATCCAGTTTTCCGCTGGGATTTTTTGAAACTGTCAAAACATCGCCTACGAGATCTTCAAGCCTTTTGAGTTCATCATTCAAAATTTTCACATAAATTCTCTTTTTCTCTTCATCCTCTGTTTTACCGAGTCTTTTGACAAACCCGCCGATAATCGTTATCGGGTTTCTTATTTCATGTGCTATTCTGGCCGACATCTCTCCAAGAATTGCCAGCTTCTCTCTTTTTTTCAACTCTTTTTCCATATTATAGCTTCTCGTTATGTCGTTGAGTGCCACTATTGTTCCAAGTGTATCTTCGGTATATTTATCAAGAAGTGGAGAAATTTTTACGTTGAAAATTTTATCCGGATTATTTCTGAGCTTTCTGTTTGATAATGTAATAATATCGTTTATACTTTTCACTTCTCTTAAAATCTTCAGAACTTCTTCAGGCAATATGTTTTCTTCGTTTATATCTCTGCCCAATATCTTCTGCTTTTCTTCATTGAACAATTTCAGTGCGTTTTTGTTTATTTCAACTATCTGCATTTTGGTGTTAAAGACCACAATAGCCGTATCCAGTGATTCCATTATGCTCGCATTGTACCTCTGATAATAATCCGAAAGATTTTTCTCTCTTTCGAGTTTATCGGCTATTTGAAGTATTTCGTTATAATTTTCTATCAATCCGATGCTGAATCCGGTGTTATCACATAATAAACTCAGAATTTCTTTGTCGGCATCACTCACGTTTTTTTTATGCTTTTTATCACTGACAACTACTACACCGAGTTTTTTTTGATTTGAAACTAGCGGGAGCAAAAGATATTCATCATTTTCAACCAGCCTGTCCATAAGGGTCAATTCAGCTTTATGAAAATCATCCAGCTCTTTATTTATATGTACCAATTTCAATCTTTCTATAACTCTACTGAGTATTGAATTTCCATCATAAATTATTCTGTTTGAGAATATATTCGGATTATATTTTTTAAACACTCTCGGATTTTCAGAGGTTTCAATGAGAAACTGAGAATAATTTCCATAATTTATATCCAGAGAACTCTTTTCCATCAGTTCTTTATCTGTAGAATATTTTAGGGTTATGAATTTTTCTTTTTCATCTATCTCAAAGAAAAAAACTTCATCATAATCGAGAAAATTTTTTGAAATTATTCCGGTAAGCATCATTTTAAGAACCTGATCAACATTGAATGCCTTCGTCATCGTCTGACTTATTTTATGAATATAATTCATTTTATCCAGTCTGTTTTTTATTTTGTAAAGATCATCATTGGTGCTGATGAGTCTCACCCCCTTTATTTTCTCTTCCCTATTTTATAACACATGACAAACCTTATAAAGGGGAAATTTACGGCATTAATTTCAAAAAGGTGATTATAACATTCCCATACTTTTTTTTATTTGTTATTTCAAAGGTATCATGAAGATTTTTATCAATTTCACTCGATTCTTTGAGCGAAGATTCTATTATAAGTGTTCCGTCATCACGCAGAACAACATTTCTGCATAGCACATCGAATATGTGACAGATATAATCCCTGTCGAAAGGAGGATCCGCAAATATATAATCAAATTTATACCCGTTTTTTAATAACTGAGGAATTTTTATTCTGAAATCTTTTCCATACACTTTGATTCTTTCGCTGATGTTCAGATTCTTTAAATTTTCCTTTATAGTTTTTATGGATTTGTATGAAGAATCTATACCAATTACTTCGGAAGCTCCCCGGCTAAATGCCTCCATGGAAATTACCCCGCTTCCGGAAAAGATATCCAGCAAACTTTTATTTTCAATATCGATAGCATCGAAGATGGCCTTTCTAACCATGTTAGGAGTGTATCTGGTAACTGATCGGGGGGTGGTCATTATCTTTCTTCCTTTTAATATTCCTCCGGTTATTTCCAGCATCAACCTACCTCGATCAAATCGATGGAATCACCAAATCTCTCTTTTATCTCTTCCACAATGGCCTCATGTTCTTTCAGATCGGGATCATTCTTCAAAAGCTCTTCAGCGTCCTCTATCGCCTGAAACAAAAGATCTTTGTCCCTGACAATATCGGCAACTTTAAAATCCGGTAATCCATGTTGTCTCACACCCATGAACTCGCCCGGTCCCCTCAATTCAAGATCGAATTCGGCAACTTTAAATCCATCGGATGTTGAAGCGAATTTTCTCAGTCTGTCTGCCGCTTCCTCCGATGTTCTGTTATCAATTATCAAAAAACAATACGATTTTATCGAACTCCTTCCTATTCTTCCCCTCAATTGATGTAACTGAGCCAGGCCAAATCTTTCAGGATGTTCGATAACCATCATAGTTGCATTCGGAATATCTATTCCAACTTCTACCACAGTTGTTGAGACGAGAACATTTATATCGTTCCTTTTGAATTTATCCATTATCTCGTCCTTTTCAGAATCTTTCATTCTTCCATGAATCAATCCGAGTTTAAGATCATCAAAAACTTCATTCCTCAGATATTCATATTCCTTCGTCGCTGCCTTCAGATCTATCTTTTCAGATTCTTCCACAAGGGGATAAATTATAAAAGCCTGATGACCTCTCCGCACTTCATCCCTCATCAATTTATAAAGCTGATCCCTTCTCGAGTCTATGAGAACGTTGGTCCTTACAGGTTGTCTGCCTTTTGGCATCTCTTTTATTGAAGTGACATCCAGATCTCCGTACGCAGTAAGTGCGAGTGTTCTGGGTATGGGGGTCGCACTCATAACCAGAATATCCGGGAATTGTCCTTTCTTTTTCAATGTTTCTCTCTGCTTCACTCCGAATCTGTGTTGCTCATCAACCACCACCAGGCCAAGATCTTTGAATTCGACATCATCACTTATCAAAGCATGAGTTCCTATGACGAGATCTATTTCACCGATTCTGATTTTCTTTTTTATTTCGTTCTGTTCACTTTTTTTCATATTTCCAATGAGCAACTGAACGTTTATTCCTATATTCTGTAAATTCTTCTTCATTTTTTTATACTGTTGCATAGCCAATATGGATGTAGGAACCATCATAGCACTCTGATATCCTGCGCAGAAATTATATATTATAGCCATCTCCGCAACGACCGTTTTTCCGGATCCCACATCTCCCTGTATCAATCTGTTCATGGGTTTTTCCAGATCAAGATCTTCTTTTATTTCCTCGAACGCCTTTTTCTGGTCTCCGGTGAGTTTGAAGGGCAATCCATTCATAAATTTTTTTATAAGGTCGTTGTCGTTTTTTTTGGAAATTCCCACCGATTTTTCTTTGAATATTCTTTTTCTGTTCAGTATAACGATCTCAAAAAGATACAGCTCTTCGAAAGAGAGAGTTTTTAAGGCTTTTTTACTTTCAAAAAAACTCTTTGGAAAATGCATGGAATAAATCGAATGTCTTTTTTCCAGCAAATTCCTCTTCTCCATGATTTCCTGTGAAAAAATATTCTGTTCCGAAAGAATTAATCCCTGATTTTTTTTTATTATATTGATCATTCTTTTGTTCGTCATTCCTGCGAAGAGTGAATAGACCGGTTCTATTTCTTTTTGAAAATTTTCATCAAAAACCATAATTTCCGGGGAGTTGAATTCGTAAGGACCAAAATTATTTTCCTTCGGGGTGCCATACACAATGAATTCATCCGTTCTGTTCAAAGTTTTGTATATATATTCCTGATTGAACCATTTCAGCAGAATCTGTCCGTAATTATCCGTTCCAAGGGCGGTAATTATAGTTAATCCCTTTATTCTTTTCAGGACAAAATTTTCCAGTTTTATTTTCAGTAAGATCTCTTCGTCGGCAATTATTTCCGAAGTTCTCTGAATTTTTCTTTTGTCTTTATATACTCTCGGAAATCTCCAGATCAGATCCGCGGGTTTCCTGATATCCTGATCACTGAATTGCTTTGCTCTTCTTTCCCCAAGACCCTTCAAATATTTAAGTGGAACATTTTTTTCAATTTTTTTATCCAGAAAAAAAGAGAGTTCTTCCTCAGAATAAAGTAAAAACCTGTCTCTCAACTTGTCTGTAAGATCAAGACCGTTTTTGATCCTCTTTAAAACTCTGCTTCTTTCCAGCTTGTCGATATTGATATAATATGAGATAAATTTTTGAATGTATTCCTTTAATCCGGAGAAGGAAGGTCTTTCATCGTAATCTATATGTTTGGCATTCCCAATAATTCCGCTTTTAAGTTTCAAAGGATTTAAATCTTCATACAAATTCTCTTTGAATAATTCTTCACACTCGGAGAGATATTCTTCAAGGAGTATCAAATCTCGGTTTCCTCTCCGTAACAGGACACGCCGAACACCGAAGGGCCGGAATGGCACGCAACCGTGGGCCAGATTCTTCCTATCATGATATCATCCAGGCCCTCTATACCCACATCACTCGCTTTTTTTTGTATGAGATTCAAAGTTTTTTCCATATAACTTTTATATTCCTTGAAACCGTATATTATGTAGAGCCTTTTTTTATATGGATGCGTCTTGAAAAATTCGACAATATTATCCGCCATCTGATTAAAAACTTTTTTCATACCTCTCAGCTTGTTTGATGGAGACAGGAAACCTTCACTATCAACAGTGAGAATGGGCTTTATGTTCAAAAGTTTTCCCGCCAGTGCGGTTGCATGTCCGATTCTTCCATTTTTTACCAGATATTCCATCGTCGGAATATTGAACTGCATAAATGAATTGTTTCTTATAGCCGGAACGAGCTTCATCACATCTTCAACCGGTCTCTTTTCATCTATCAACATTTCCATTATTCTTCTGGTGACAAGACCGGCAGTTATAGAGATCTGCATAGTATCAACAACATGAACTTTTATTCCTTTAACCATTTCTGCGGCCATTATCGCCGTGGAATAAAGTCCCGACAGTTTCGAAGAAAAATGTATATCAACGAGTTCATCGTATCCGGCTTCTTTCACGGAATTATAAAACTCCAGCAACATCCCCAGCGGTGGTTGAGCGGTTTTGAAATCCTTTGCCTTCTTAATTATGTCGTAAAATTTAGAATCTCTGAACTCAACACTATCCGTGAATTCTTTGTCATCTATAATAATTTTCATTCCTATGAAAAAAGGATTATATTTTTTCATCATTTCAACGGTTGGAGCACAACCGGAATCAACTGCTATCGCCAGCATTTATATCACCTCGGGCTAACAAATACTTTGGAAAAACTTCCCTTTTCAACTTTTATTTTCCATTTGTGCACATCAGAATCATAAAAGGTTTTTAAATCGTATCCGTTCAACTCAATTTCCAGATCTTTTCCTGTCACATTCGAAATTACTACAAGCTTCATCGCGTCTTCACAGGTTATATCCAAAACCGTTGATTCTCCATTATCAATCAACAGATTCTTTTCAACCTCAAAATTATAGCGACCAATGTCAAATAATGCAACAAGGCTTAAAATTAAAAATAAAACAGAAAAGGGCAGGAACATTCCGCCCTTTTTCCTATTCATTATCCAGATAACCTACATAGGGAAGATTCCTGTACAATTGATCGTAATCCAGTCCATACCCGACAACAAAATGATTTTCCAATTCCGCGCCGGCAAAATTCACTTCAACTTTATGATCAAATGCTTTTTTATCGAACATGGTGGCCAATTTCAGATCTTTCGGTTTCTGCTTTTTTATATAATTCATGATATATCTCAACGTTGTTCCCGTATCCACTATATCCTCAACGACAAGTACATACTGATCGAAGAGACTTTCATCCACCCATGTTTTAACCTTGATTTTTCCAGTCGAAGCTTCTCCGGAATAACTCGAAACATGTACAAAATTATATCTGACGTTTAAATTGATTTTTTTTAACAGATCACTATAAAAATGAATGGAGCCCTTGAGGACACAAATTGCGGTTATTTCATTGGTCATCGGTTTATAATAATCTTCTATCTGCTTTGCGACTCTTCCCACCATTTCATCCAGCTTTTTCTGTGAATACAGAACCTTAATTTTTGAAGGATCGAATTCCAATTCAGCTCACCCCCCTGTAGTATATTACATTATAACACCTTAATACACTCAATCAATATAACCACAAAATAAAAAACCTTTAACATCAATCTGTTTTTTTATGTAAAATATTTTATGAGAAATTCATACGTTAAAAATAAAAACAAATTTATATTATAATTAAAGAAAAAGGGGGAGATCTCCTTGTTCAATATTTATTATCCTTGCTCCGAAGATGAGCTCAAAATATTATTAAACGAAAATAATGCCACTATTATTTCCGGCGGAACGGATTTAATGGTTAAGATCAAACATCACGTTTATGAAGAGGGAACGTTGATTTCAACTTCTAAAATAAAGACCCTTTCTTTTATCGAAGATGACGATGATTTTGTATACATCGGTTCGGCCACCACTTTATCTGAAATTCAAAATTCAAAAAAAGTTCAGAAATTCCTTCCAATGCTTCTGGAAGCGATAAGATATATCGGAAGTAAACAGATAAGGAACAGAGCGACACTCGCGGGGAATTTGGTCAACGCTTCTCCCGCAGCGGATACAATCGTTCCTCTGATTTTGCTGGATGCTGAAATAACTGTGAGGAGTTTATATCTGAAAAGTATTCATAAGCTGGAAGATTTTATAACCGGGCCTGGCAAAACGATTTTAAAAAATAACGAATATGTGTATTCTATTAAAATCAAAAAACAGGATAAAAATCAATTCTCAAAATTTATAAAAGTAGGTAAAAGAAATGCGATGGCAATTTCCGTCGCTTCAATGGGGATTATCTATGAAAACGAAAGACTGAAAATAGCTTTTGGTTCTGTCGCTCCAACGGTAATACGGATCAGAGATATTGAAAATATTGTCCCGAACAGCATGAATAAGGAAAAGATCATACAAAAATGTCTGAGCAACATTTCTCCAATAGATGATGTCAGAAGTACCAAAAAATACAGAATCACGGTGATAAAAAACTTGCTCAATAAATACATCGAAATTATCGAGAGGGGGGAATTTGAAGATGCATTACAGCATTAATAATTTTTACAAACCTCACACCACCGATGAAGCGATAAGTATTTTTGAAAAAAATCCCGATAAATCGGTTTTTCTGAGTGGAGGTACAAACTTAGCAAAAAATAATCTTTCAAGATACGATACAATAATAGATATAAAGAGTAATTTTAAATCGAGTATTGTAAATTCAGAAAATTTTTTTGAAATTTCTGCCTGTACTTCTCTTCAGGAAGTGCTGGAAAATGTAGACCTTAACGACTATTTCGATGGCTTCTTCAAAAAATATTTTCAAATGATTGGAAGCTGGCAGATAAGAAACATGGCTACACTCGGTGGCTCGATCGCCTCCAGAGTAGGATGGTCGGATGTTATTTCCCTTCTTTTGCTCCTCCGGACAGAAGTGAAGATCGTTAATAAGAATGAAAAGAAATGGATAAAACTCGAGGACCTCAACAAAGGGATGAAAAAAGGTCATATCATTGAAAAAATAAGAATAATGAAAAACGGTTCAAAATATGGTTATAAGAGGTTTTCAAGAACGGAATTCGATATCGGGCTTTTGAACTGTGGCGTGACTTTAAAACTGGACGATAACAAAATAAAAGATATAAAAGTTGTATTCGGTTCCGTCCCGGTTGCTGGGAAAAGATATACTGAAATTGAAAATGCACTCAGGGGAGAAGAGATTTATGAGGCCATAGAAATCTCCCCGGAACTTGTGAATGAAATGTTCGATGGAAAGGCATCGCCCTTCATTTCAAGGGAATACAGATTTGAACTGGCGAAGGTTTTTCTGAGTGAACTTTTAATGGAGCTGGCGGGGGTGAAATTATGAAAACCATTCTGAATATAAACGGGAAAGATTACACTGCAGAATTTTCCGAAGGCGAAAAGCTCGATAAAATTTTGAGACGACTCGGGTTTCTGAGCGTAAAACACAGTTGCAACAGTATGGATTGCGGCACCTGCACTGTTTTAATAGATGGAAAACCCGTTTTAAGTTGCGGAACGTTTGCAGCTTCGGCCACGGGCAAAAAAATTGAAACGGTTGAATCCCTGTCAAAAAATGAAAAATTACATCCGCTTCAGGAAGCACTTCTGGAAGAAAATGGTGCCCAATGTGGTTTTTGTATTCCAGGATTTGAATTAACTGCGAAGGCATTGCTGGAAAAAATTCCCCATCCGAACGAAGAAGAAATACGTTCTTACATGAAGGGGAATCTTTGCAGATGCACCGGATACGAAAGGCAACATCAGGCCATCATGAAAGCATCTAAAAAAACGGGGGAGTGATTTCATGAAAAAATTCAATGTCGTTGGAAAAATAGAGAGAAAGGTCGACGGTTTTTCTCTGGTGAAAGGAAAACCCGTATATACCGAAGATTTAATAAAAGATAACCCGCTTATTGTAAAAATTTTGAGAAGTCCCCACGCACACGCCATAATAAAAAAAATCGAAAAGGAAGAGGCTTTGAAAATACCGGGAGTCGAAATAATCCTAACTCATGAGGAGCTTCCGAGAATCCCTTTCACAAAGGCGGGACAGGGATTTCCCGAACCATCACCCTACGATTCATATATTTTAGATAAAAAGGTCAGATACGTTGGTGACGCAGTTGCCATAATAGCAGCAATAGATGAAAAAACGGCCCTTTTGGCCATGAAAAAAATAAAGGTCGAATATGAGATTCTGGAAAGTATTTTGTCCATCGAAGACGCCATGACAAAAAAAGTTTTGATTCACGACGAAGAGGAATCCTCCGGAATATGGGATAAAAATAAAAATATCGCCGCACATTACGATATGGAGATCGGTGATGTTGAAAAGGTTCTCTCCGAAAGTGAAGTTGTCGTAAGCAGCACTTACAGAGCTGCTGCACAGCATCACACCACGATGGAGCCTCATATTTCGTACAGTTATTTTGATCAGAACAACAGACTGGTTATCATAACTTCAACTCAGGTCCCGTTTCATCTCAGAAGGGTCATGAGCAGACTTTACAATATACCGATAGGAAATATCAGAGTCATTAAACCCAGAATAGGCGGCGGATTTGGAGGAAAACAGGCCTATCACACCGAGCAGTACGTCACAGCGGTAACTTTAAAAACCGGAAAATCTGCGAAACTCATGCTCACAAGGGATGAGGTGAGCAGATGTACGAATACGAGACATGAATTCATCATTAAGGTAACCGCCGGTGCAGATAAAAACGGAAAGTTAAAAGCCATAAAAATGGAAGCCAATTCGAACACCGGAGCTTACGGTGAAGGTGCTTTAACGGTGTTCATGGTCTGTGGTTCAAAAACTCTTCCCCTCTACAATAAGGTTGAAGCAGTCAGCTTCGGTGGTAACGCATATTACACCAATATGACTTCAGCCGGGGCCTACAGAGGATATGGTGCGGCTCAGGGAATATTTGCCCTCGATTCCACTCTGGATGAAATGGCTTATAAACTCAAAATGGATCCTCTTAAATTCAAAAATATGAACACCATCAAGGAAGGGGAAACTTCTGATGTGTTCAGAATAATGGGTGAAGGAAAAGAGGGAGTCGACCAGATAATGAAGAGTTGTAAGCTGGATGAATGTGTCGAAAAAGGGAAAAAATTATTCAACTGGGATGAAAAATTCAAAAACAAATACGTAGATGGCGATAAAGTCAGAGGCGTGGGGTGTGCTCTCGTTATGCAGGGCTCAGGTATACCGGGAGTCGATCTGGGGGCTGCCACGATAAAAATGAATGAAGACGGTTCCTTCAATTTATTGATAGGGGCAACGGATCTCGGCACCGGCAGTGACACCGCTCTCGCACAGATCGCAGCGGAAGAACTCGGAGTATCTCTGAAAAAGATAATAGTTTATTCTTCCGATACAGATTTCACTCCCTTCGATAAGGGTGCATACGCATCGAGTACGACTTACGTTTCCGGAAATGCCGTCATCGATGCGGCAAAAAGAGTAAAAAAACAGATTTTAGAAAATGCGGCCACCTTCATGGAAGAAGTCCCTGAAAATTTATTACTTGAAAATGAGTTCGTCATCGATAAAGAAAGAAAGAACAAATTATCTTTGAGTGAACTCTGTACCAAACTCTTCTATAATTCGAATCAGAAACAAATCGCTGCAACCGGATCGTTCGTCGGTGATGAGGGACCGGTTCCTTACGTTGCGGGATTTGCAGAAGTCGAAGTAAATCTGAAAACGGGAAAAATAAAACTTCTCGACTATGTGGCATACGCGGACTGCGGAAAGGTAATAAACCCAAAGGGGGCATTGGGTCAGCTTGAAGGAGGCCTGATGCAGGGAATAGGGTATGCTATGTATGAAGATATTATTTACGATAAAAGGGGTAAAATGTTAACCAGTGATTTTTTCAACTACAAAATCCCATCCAGAGAAGACTACGGAACCTTGAGATGCGGTTTTGTTGAAAGCTACGAACCAACGGGGCCATTCGGTGCAAAAAGCATAGGTGAAGTCAGTTTAAATTCACCCACTCCGGCAATTTGTAACGCAATCTTCAATGCTACGGGTGTCAGATTAAGATCCAATCCATTTACGGCCGAAAGGTTATTCTTTAAATTGAAAGGTGGGGAATCAAACAATGAAAATTAAATTGTTCGCTCTTATTTTTATTTCTTTTTTAACGGTCGGTTTTTGTTTTTCTGAAGTTATAACTCTGTGGACAAGCTGGGAAGATGAAAGTTTCTATAAAAATATGGCTGAAAAATATTCGAACGAAACGGGAATAGACATCGAAGTGACTAATTTTCCAAAGCTTTCCGAAAAATTAAATCTCTCTTTGAAAACCGGAGAACTCCCCGATATATCTATGATCTCAGATAATATGATTTCTTCTCTTTATTATTCTGAAAAAACCGTTCATCTTTCCACCGATGACCTGAAAAGTGTGGGAAGCTTTTCGAGCAAAGATGTGGAGGGTTTTTCATACCTGAATGAAATTTTGGGAATTCCATTTTATTCGGACGAAAATGTGGCGGTAATAAATATCGATGTTTTTGAGGAACTGGGTATCGATATACCTCCAAGCGATTACACGTTCGAAGATTTGAAAACGATCAGAGATAAGTTCGTCGCGGCCGGTAAAGATGTGATAGGCTGGGAATTCTTTTATCCTTTCATACTGTATTCCTATCTCCAGGCCTACGGGGACCTTCTCATAGATGATGTCCCGTCACTGAATCTGGACGAAAACAAAAAAGTTCTGAATGAGATAAAAGGATTCTTCGACGATGGACTGGCGGTGAGACTCGAAAGGGGAATACAGCCGGAAAAATTTATCGATGAAGAAATTGGAATCTTCTTACAGGGTTCTTTCATATTGCCTCTTCTGCAGGATAAAAATTTCATCGTGTACAGTTTACCCAGACTGGATAAAAATGTGAATATTCCCACTCTGATAGATGCCAAAGGTTTTTCCCTTTTCAACAGTGAAAAGAAAGAAATCTGCCTCGATTTCATAAAATTTATTTTTGAAAATGGAGATGAATTCTGTTTAAACAATCTGAAAGTTCCTTTATATAAAACCGATAATATTCCGGAAAAATTGGCCGCCCTTCATAAGGTTCATGAAACGGGGATTTATTTTCAAAAGAATCCCAAACTTCAGAGTATATACAAAAAGGTGATGAAACAAACTCTTCAGGCTGTATATTCCGGAGATATCGGTGTTGAAGAAGGTCTGGATTCTGCCCAGGAATTTGCATTGGGAAACTGGTAATTCTTCATTAAAATAAGATTTTCATGGATCTGCTGATTTATTTTTCTTTTGTAATAATATCCGTAATCTTTATTTTTTTGTGGAAGGGACGGTTCATGTCCCTTCCCCTGTTAATATTGATTTCTTTCGTTCTTCTGATCCCGATAGTCTGGGCAATATACATATCTTTCTTCGAATATGGGCTTAGTACTATCACACCCTTATACAAAGGATTTTCAAATTTCGCAAGAGTTTTAAACGATAAAGGATTGAAAATATCTTTCAATTTAACAGCCTCCTGGTCTCTGTTAAAAGTCGGAATTGAATTTATGATCTCTTTTTTGATAGCCCTTTTTCTTTACAAAAAAACAAAACTGAACAGTTTTATTTTATTAATTTTATGTTTAAGCTGGTTTTTACCCGCATATATAACAGTTTCCGGCTGGCGAGCCTTTTTATCCGGATATGGATCTTTCTCTTTTTTCAAGCAATTGACGGGACTGACCGTCGATTTCTCTATAAACAAACCCCTATCCTTCATTTCATCGATCTTTGTGAATGTGTGGCTGTCCGTACCGTTCACAACACTGATAACTCTCGGTCTTTTTAAAACCATTCCCAAAAACATCAGTGATTTATTGAAAGTCGATGGTGCGGGGGATTTTACAAGAATGAAAATATTTTTTGGTCAGATCAGATACACTTTGATTCCTTTTTTTTTCATACAGGTGATAGGTGCATTCACTTCCTTTTCAACGATATATTTACTCACAGGATCGGGGCCACTCGTTAAGGGGGGGTTCACATCCAGTTCAATAATTGGAACCACATCTTTTCTCGGTGTTCTTTTATACGATAAATTTTCAATAATGAACGATTATGGATTACTCTCCTCTTATTCTTTGATCGTGGGTTTGATATGCCTGGTGTGGATATTTTTTGCGTTGCTTTCCAGAATAAAAAACAAATATAAAAGAATCGTGAGTATTTCTTTGCTGTCCTTCATACTTTTGACTTTTCAATTATTTTTGAGGCACGACGGCCCTGTGATGTTATTATATTTCTCATATCTCGCCTGTTTTATAATTTTGCTTATCAAAAGAAATATATTCAGAAAAGTGATTCTGTTTCCAATATTTCTGGATATCTCATTGAACATATTTATGTTTTTCAATGACGGTGCAAGAAGTCTGCTTCCGCTGTCGTTCATAATAATTCCTTCATTAATACTGTCGTTGAGATACGATTTGCCGATAACAAACATCAGTATTCCAAAATGGATAAAATGGACATTGATGATAATCTGGCTGAGTTTTACGGTCGTGATTTTAATATTCATACTCCTGTTGTCCCTGAATGCGGAAAATTCTCTGCTGATAGATTTTCAGAACTTAACTCTGAAAAATTATTACAGGGTGCTC
>JASGMR010000060.1 GCA_030156385.1 Kosmotogales bacterium | reverse complement strand
TCTTTCTGTGAGAGGATTTCCCTTCTGCACTTCTGCGCCGCATTTTTCAAGAGATTTAACCGAATGACTTTTAGAAGATCCCGTAGCTCCTCCACAACCGTCTCTTCCGGTTTTACCACCTATAAGTAATATTAAATCGTCCTTCTTTACCTTTTCTCTTTTCACGTTTTCCGAAGGTACCGCTCCGATAACCATGCCACATTCAAGCCTTTTGGCCATATATCCCTCATTATAGATTTCTTTCACATAACCGGTTGCCAGACCTATCTGATTTCCATAAGAGCTGAATCCTCTCGCGGCCTCTCTGGTTATTTTTCTTTGAGGTAGTTTGCCCGGCAAAGTATCTTTTACATTGACCCTTGGATCAGCACTCCCACTTATTCTCATGGACTGGTACACATATGCCCTACCTGAGAGGGGATCCCTGATTGCTCCTCCCAAACATGTTGCGGCACCTCCAAAAGGTTCTATTTCCGTGGGATGATTATGCGTTTCATTTTTGAACAAAAGATTGTAAGGGACTTTTTTTCCGTTTTCATCAACAATTATTTCTATCGTGCAGGCGTTTATTTCATCGGAAATTATCAAATCTTTGAGATTATCGTTTGACAATTCTATTTTTGATCTTAAAGTGGCAATATTCATGAGTGTCACCGGTTTATTACCATTATATGAAACATGATCTTCAAGATAATCATCGTAGGTTAACTTTATTTCATTCGCATAATTATCCTCTGAAAAATAAATCTCAGATAGCATCGTAGAAAATGTGGTGTGCCTGCAATGATCGGACCAGTAAGTGTCTATAACTTTAAGCTCTGTTACGCTCGGATCCCTCTTTTCATTCAAAAAATATTCCTGACATAACGTTAAATCGTCCAGCGACATTGCCATGTCATTAGCTTTATGAAATGTTTCCATCTCTTCTCTATCAAAATTACAAAAACCATCAATAATTTCGATTTCCGATGATATCTCAACTTCTTCTTCCAGACTATCGATAGTTTTATTTATTTTCCTGCCTTCTCTGGAGTCAACGGGATTTATCAGATATTTTTTTATTCTCTTTTTATCCGATTCATCGAGACTTCCTCTGAAGAGATAAATCTTTGAAAATTTCACTTTGCATTCAACATTTTTAAAGAGTATCTTTATACATTGTTCTGCGGAATCCGCCCTTTGATCAAACTGTCCTGGAAGATACTCACATGAAAAAGAAAAATCAAATTGCTTGTTATCGTAATTATGACGATAAACGTCATCCACCACAGGATCCGACAAAATATAATTTGTAACCATTTCAAAAGATTCTTTATCCAGACCACTTACATCGTATCTGTTGATTATTCTTAAATCTTCCAATTTCTTTAATCTCAAACTCGTTTTTAAATCTTCCAACAGATGTTCCGCTTCTATTCTGAAATCCTTCTTCTTTTCTACTAATACCGTGTTAATACTTTTCATTCCTCATCCTCGAAATTAAATCTCTCGTATATTTTTGAAATATTTTTGAGAAAATATGTTGGATTGAAAATATCTTCAATTTCGTTTTTGGAGAAATAATGTTCATCATCATTGACTTTTTTGATTTCTTCTTTAAAATCCTTTTTGCTATTCCAGCATTCCAGAGCCACTTTTTGCGTCAATTTATAGGCATCTTCTCTGCTGAAACCTTTACTTACAAGTGTGAGCATTACTCTTTGGCTGAATACCAGATTGTATGATCTTTTAAATTGTTCGATCATTTGATCTTCTTTTACATCTATGCCTTCGACCATCCACGTTACTTTTTCAAGCATATAAAAAGCTATCAAGCAGGAATCGGGAATTATTATTCTTTCAATAGAAGAATGTGATATATCCCTTTCGTGCCATAGAGCTATATTTTCTGCCGCCGCATCAGCATTGCTTCTCAAAAGTCTCGCCATACCACATAATCTTTCACTTATTATGGGATTCTTTTTGTGAGGCATAGCTGAAGAACCTCTTTGCCCTTTAGTAAATGGTTCGAAAGCTTCCTGAACTTCCGAACGCTGTAAATGCCTTATTTCTAGTGCTATTCTTTCTATACCAGCGCCCAAAAGAGAAAGGTTATATAAAAATTCCGCATGAATATCCCTGGGAACGATCTGTGTCGATATCTTACATGGCATCAATGAAAGTTTTTCTAAAACTTTTTTCTCTACACTTGGATCGATATTCGCATAATTACCGACCGCCCCACTCAACTTTCCCTGTGAAATATCTTCAAGAGTTTTTTCCAGTCTTTCCCTGTTCCTCTCTGCCTCACTCAAATAAGATAACCATTTCAGGCCGAATGATGTCGGTTCTGCATGAATGCCATGGGTACGTCCTAGAGTAATTGTATTTTTATATTTTTTTGCTAAAATTTTCAAAACCTTTATGAATTCATTCAATTTATCGATTATTAACTCCAGGGATTGCTTCATTGCAAGGGAAAGGGCCGTATCTATAACATCAGATGATGTTAATCCCATGTGAAAATATCTCGCTTCATCATTCATATTTTCGGTGACACTTTTTATAAAAGCTATAACATCATGTCTAACTTCAGATTCTATTTTTAAAATTTCCTCAACATCTATTTTTGAATTTTTCTTTGCATTTTTGTAGGAATTCTGCGGAGCGATTCCTAATTCCTCGTACGTTTTTATCAAAGCCAGCTCTACTTCCAACCATCTTTCATATTGGGCTTCCTGTGTCCAGATCTCCTTCATTGGAGAAAGTGAATATCTACTTATCATTTTATTCCTCCGTATTTATTCCAATGTCCTTCCTAAAAAAGGCTCCTTTAAATTTAATATTATTTATTCTTTCATAACTCTTCTTTATCGAATTCAATTTATTTTTATCTATCGATGTAACGGATAAAACCCTCCCGCCATCCGTTACCATTTTTCCATCACCGGACTTTGAAACGCCTGAAAAAAATATTTTCGTCGATTTATCCGCATTCGACTCATCAAAAGATATTTCAAAACCCTTTTCATATTCATCGGGATACCCACCTGATGCCATTACAACGGTCGTACTGAATTCATTCAGCCAATCTATACTCAATGAATCCAGATCGTCACCCAGAGTTTTTTCGAAAATTTCAACAAGATCCGTTTTCAGCAATGGCAGGAGAGACTGAGTTTCAGGATCACCCATTCTCACATTGTATTCCAGAACATAACATTTTTCTTCCTTTATCATCAAACCAAAGAACAAAATACCTTTATAATTCATTTCCATAGTCTGAATACCATTAAGAGTAGGCAAAAGACAATTCTTCATAAAATCGTCGTATATGGCTTCATTCATGACCGGATTCGGAGATATAACACCCATACCCCCGGTGTTGGGACCTTTATCACCATCGAGTAACTTTTTGTGATCCTTCGATGAGACAAACGGAATCATTTTCTTGCCATCGGTTACCGCCAATATTGACATCTCAACTCCATCCAGATATTTTTCCACTAAAATCCTGTCTCCGGCTTTCCCAAATTTAGATTTTTTCATGCATTCATCCAGGGCAACTAGAGCCTGTGAAAAATCGCGGCAAATAAAAACTCCTTTGCCCGCTGCCAGCCCATCTGCTTTGATGACAACCGGATATGAATTCAAACTCTTCAAATAGTCCAGTGCTTCATTATATTTATCAAAAGACACATAGTCAGCTGTTCTGACCTGGAACTTATTCATAAATTTCTTTGCGAATTCTTTGCTTCCTTCCAGTTGCGAAGCGTATTTGTCGGGTCCGAATATTTTCAATCCCCTTTTCTGAAATTCATCCACCACACCTTTTACCAGCGGTTTTTCCGGACCAACGATTGTTAAATCTATTTTCTTCTCTTCGATAAAATCGAACAATTCTTTCATGGATTTCTCCGATTCGAAATCCATATCACTCAATTTGTGAATATAACATTTTTTCTCAAGAGATATTCCATAATTTCCAGGAATACAGTATATATTTTCTGCTTTTTCACTTTGAGCCAATTTCCAGCATATGGCGTGCTCTCTTCCACCTGAACCTATGATTAAATAATTCATTCAAGCCTCCATCAGTGTTTAAAATGTCTAACACCGGTAAAAACCATGGATATCGAATTTTTATCGGCTTCTGAAATTGAATCCTTATCCCTTATTGAACCACCAGGTTGAACTATCGCTGAAATTTTTGCCTTTGCAGCTTCCTTTACCACATCATCGAAGGGGAAAAATGCATCAGATATCAGAACCGCTCCTTCGGAAGATTTATTATCAAGGTTCGCCCTTTCAATGGCTTGCTTTGCTGCCCATATTCTGTTAACCTGACCACCCGCAATTCCAAGGGTTCTATTTTCTTTAACGATAATTATTGCATTGGAAATAACATTTTTGATCGCTTTGATTCCGAAATTCATATCCTGAATCTGTTCTTTTGTAGGTTCAGTTGTGGTTACGGTTTTAAATTCTTCGAAAGCATTTTTATCCTGATCCTGAATTAAGAATCCACCGTCTACAGAATTTATAACTTTTGAATTCCCCGGTTTTGACAGCGATTTTATCACTCTTAATTTTTTCTTCTTCGATAACACTTCCAGAGCTTCTTCATCGAAATCCGGCGCCACTACTATTTCTAAAAATAACTTTTTCAACTCCATTGCTGTCAATTTATCAACCCTTCTGTTGAATGCAACGATACCTCCAAAAATAGACACCGGATCACATTCGTACGCAAGTTCATATGCCTTCAAAGGAGTTTCGGCTACAGCAACACCGCAGGGACAGTGGTGTTTCAGTGATACACAGGCACATTCATCAAATTCATAGACACTTTTATAGGCTATATTCATATCGTTTATATTGTTGTATGAAAGTGTTTTTCCCTGGAGCTGTATATGATTATTCATTAATCCCGTTTCACAAAGATTTTCATAAAACGCGGCACTTTGGTGAGGATTTTCCCCGTATCTGAGTTTCAATCCTCTTTTTAATGAAAAATTCAGGTATTTTGGATATTCCTCTTCCAATAAAAAATTGCTTATCGCTGCATCATAAGCCGATGTTAAATTAAATACCTTGCCCGCCAATTTCTTCCTGAACGTGTAAGAAACATCACCAAGTTCATCAAATTGAGTTATTATTTCTTTATAATCATCAGGGTCGGATACAACTATTACATCTTTAAAATTTTTTGCTGCCGATCTGAGCATCGTAGGGCCACCGATATCTATGAATTCCATCTTATCTTCGAAGGTTATATCCGAATGCATATTTTCAAAAAATGGATATAAATTGACGACAACGCAATCTATCGTTTCGATATTCTCTTCTTCCAGGGTTTTCATATGTTCTTTATTATCCCTTAAAGCGAGTAATCCGCCATGAATTTTAGGATGGAGTGTTTTTACTCTTCCATCCAGCATTTCTTTAAAATTTGTTATCTCAGATATTTCTATTGCAGGAATATCTCTTTCTTTTAAATATTTTAAAGTTCCGCCAGTTGAAACAATTTCAAAATCATTTTTAATGAGAACTTCTGCAAGATTCTCGATATTATCTTTGTTATAAACACTTATCAACGCTCTTTTCAATTATATTCTCCTCATCGTTTAAGAATTTCGGGGTCTATTTTCCCACTTATGTATTCATTAATAACCTCTTCCAAAGCTTTATGTTCCAGTATATGAATCTTCTCTGCCAGGCTTTCAGGTGTATCATTTTTATTCACTGTAACTATTTTTTGTTTTAAAATTGTTCCGGTGTCCGTTCCTTTATCAACGATATGAACTGTACATCCGCTCACTTTGACTCCCCTGTTAATTGCAGCCTCATGAACCTTTATTCCATACATTCCCTTTCCACAAAAGGAGGGGATTAAAGAGGGATGAATATTGATGATTCTATTTTTAAAAAGTTCAACAATTTCACCTTTAAGGATAGATAAAAATCCCGCCAAAACGATTAAATTACAATTTTTCACATTTTTAAGTATCTCATCCGAGAGGTTATTTTTAAGGTTTTTCTTATCCAGTATTAAGGTTTTAATACCATTTTTCTTCGCCCTTTCTATTGCATAAGCAGAACTTTTATCCGATATGACAATTTCAATTTTAGCTTTTATATCTCCAGTATCGATTTTATCGATTATGTATTGTAGATTAGTACCATTACCTGAAACAAGAATTGCTAAATTATACAAATCCCTTTACCTCCGGATACCGTTTTCCCTATTTCAAAGGCATTTTCATCCGTGGAATTTATAAAATCGATGATTCGTTTTGAATCGGCTTTTTTTACACAGATGACCATACCAATTCCCATATTGAATGTCTTATACATATCTGCTTCAGAAACACCGAACGAGGAAAGGAATTCAAAAATCGGTTTCTTGGGTAACCTGTCTTTTCTGATTTCAAATCCAACACTGTTATTTGTAATCCTTGGAATATTTTCATAAAAACCTCCACCGGTTATATGTGAAATTCCCATAATCGAAAAATTCTTTATCAGTTCATTTATTAAATTCACATAAATCTTTGTAGGTTTCAATAACTCTTTCCATAGCGGGATACCATTAAAATCAGTATTATAACCGTTTTCCGTAATAAAATTATCCACTATATACCTGACCAATGAAAAACCGTTACTGTGCAATCCCGATGATTCTATTCCAATCAATACATCTCCTTCGCCGATTTCGTCACCATTAATAATTTTTTCTTTTTCAACCACGCCAACTGCGAATCCTGCTATATCATATTTACCGTTGTCATAAAAACCAGGCATTTCAGCCGTTTCCCCTCCAATGAGCGAACAAAAAGATTTCTGACACCCATCCGAAACACCTTTCACTATTTCTGAAACAATATGTTTGTCTAGCTTCCCGCAAGCGATATAATCAAGAAAGAAAAGAGGTTTTGCACCATGACAGATAATGTCATTAACACACATTGCCACGCAATCTATTCCTATCGTATCAAATTTCCTCTTTTTGAATGCAATTTCCAGTTTGGTGCCCACACCGTCCGTTCCTGAAACGAGTACGGGGTTTTTCATCTTGCCCAGTTCGTATAATCCTGCGAAGCTACCCAAGTTATTTAAAACATTTTTTGTATGGGTTTTACTCGCATACTTTTTTATAAGATCTACAGCTTCATATCCTTCTTCTATGTTCACACCAGATTTTTTATAATTTATCATCGTTTTCGCTTCCTTCATTTCCTTCGCTGTCAAGAATTGGGGTGGAAAGAGGGTAAACTCCGGTGAAACATCCGAGACAAAAGTCATCTTTGTTTCCCAGAATCTCCAGAAGTTCTTCGGTAGAAAGATATTCGAGACTATCTGCTTCAATTTTTTCCACAGTTTCGGTTATCGTCTTTGACGAAGCTATCAATCCCTTTCTATATGGGGTATCTATTCCAAAATAACAGGGATATTTAATCGGTGGCGAGGAGATTCTGAGGTGCACTTCCGTTGCTCCCGCTTCTTTCAACATTTTTACTATCTTTTTACTCGTGGTACCTCTGACAATCGAATCATCTATTAAAATAACTTTTTTGCCCCGAACATTATCTTTTAAAACGCTCAGTTTAACGCTTAAAAAATGCTCGCGTAATTCCTGGTTAGGAGCTATAAAAGTTCTGCCAACGTATTTATTTTTTATAAGTCCGATTTCATAAGGAATTCCGGATTTTTTTGAAAATCCTATAGTGGCCGGTATTCCCGAATCGGGTACCCCGGTTACAATGTCGGCGTCGGCCATATGATTGGCAGCAAGTATTTCTCCGGATTTTTCCCTGGTTTTATATACACTGATTCCATCTATAGTACTATCCGGACGTGCGAAGTATATATATTCAAAAGCACACGTTGCACACTTTGTCTTTTCTACTTCATAAATTGATTCCAGGCCATTTTCCGAAATCATGATTATTTCGCCGGGTCTGACATCTCTGATAAATTCTGCACCTATCGAATCAAATGCACAACTCTCCGAAGAAATGAAGAATTTACTGTCTTTTTTTCCAATACATAGTGGTCGGATCCCGTACGGATCCCTGGCTGCAATAAGACCTTCCTGTGTCAGAATAGCAATTGCATATGATCCTTTAACCGCTTGCATTGCGTTGGTAACAGCACTTTTGAACCCTTTTTTTGCCTCCCGTGCGATCAAATTTAAAATAACCTCAGAATCTGAAGATGTTTGAAAAATTACTCCCGCATCTTCAAGAAGATCTTTTAATATATCGGAATTCACGAGTGTTCCATTATGTGCTATTGCAATTGTTCCAAGTTTATAATTTACCAGAATCGGCTGTGCATTTTTAATTTCACTTTTTCCCTTTGTAGAATATCTTACATGGCCAATAGATGAATATCCGTTCATATCGTTAAGAATTTCTCTTGAAAAGCTTTCGGAAACGAGACCCATAGATTTTTTGCATTTCACTGTTTTTCCATCTGAAAACGCTATTCCGGAACTTTCCTGTCCTCTGTGCTGTAAAGAAAATAAACCGTAGTAAGTTAAAATCGATACTTCCTCATCAAGATGTTCAGTATCATATACACCAAATACTCCACACTCTTCTTTAAATTTATCTATTAAAACATCACTGTACTTGATACATTTCATTCTATGCCTTCATTCTTAAAAGCAATTTTTTATATGTTTCTTTTAAATCTCCAAGATCTCTTCTGAATACATCTTTATCCAATTTCTCACCCGTATTTATATCCCATAATCTACATGTATCGGGAGATATTTCATCGGCGAGTAATATCTCTCCCCCCGATTTTCCAAATTCGAGTTTGAAATCGATTAAATTTATATTCATTTTTTTAAAAAAATCTTTGAGAATATCGTTCACTTTTTTTGTTGTAGAGTATATATTTTCCAATTCATTAAAAGTGGTAAGACCCATTGCCACAGCATGATAGTCATTCATTAAAGGATCACCCAGCTCATCTCTTTTATAACTTATTTCCAGCACAGTGGTTTTCAATTCCGTGCCTTCTTCAAGACCATACCTTTTTGCCATACTACCCGCGGCAATATTCCTGACGATAACTTCAAGAGGTACTATCTCAACTTTTCTGCATAATTGCTCTCTCTCATTTATTTTTCCTAAAAAATGGGTTTTTATTCCCCGGCTTTCCAATAATTCAAAAATAATAGAAGTTATCGTGTTGTTTATTTCGCCTTTTCCCATAATGTTTCCCTTTTTTTCACCGTTGAATGCCGTAGCATCATCTTTATAATGGATGATTACCTTCGAGGAATCATCGGTTTCAAATACTATTTTCGCCTTTCCTTCATAAATCTTTTTTAATTTTTCCATATTTCCTCCATTATATTTTATCTTTAAGGTTTTTGTTTTCCTTAAGAATTGATTCTATTTTTTTCTGTCTCGATTCTTTCAGTTTTGTCTTCAATTCAGAATATTTGATCGATAATATTTCCGCCGCAAGAATTGCAGCATTTTTTCCTTTATCTATGCCTACTGTTGCGACTGGGATTCCTGATGGCATCTGTACAATGGATAGAAGCGAATCAAGGCCATCCATCGCCGAAGAAATTGGTACACCAATGACAGGTTTTAAGGTATATGAAGCAATTACACCGGGCAAATGTGCAGCTAAACCCGCACCGGCGATGAAAATTTCGGCACCATTATCTTCCATTTCAGAAATCTTTTCTTTCAGGTATTCCGGCATTCTATGTGCAGATATTATTTCACAAAAGAAATCAATACCAAACTCCTTTAAAGTATCGGTTACTCCTTTGAGTATCTTCAAATCTGATGAACTTCCAAATATCACTCCAACTTTCATAAAAACCTCCAAAAAAAAATACATCACCCATAGGAAAATCCCATAGCATGATGTATACACTCATAAACTACAGAATTCACCCATAGTAGAAAGATTTACGGTCTCTCTGTAGATACCTCCAGCCCATATTGCTGGGGTTATACGGATGAAAATCATCGTTATTAAATTTTTATTGAAATTATAGCACAAGTTTTTTATACTTTTATAAAACAAAATCGATGAAATAAATATTAATTGAATAGAAAAACACTTTATATTAATGTTATTTTATATAGAGAATTAAATTTCAAAAAAATTCTCAAATTGTTTTAAATTTTAAATCGGAAGTAACGTAAAAACGTTAAGTTTTTTTCATTTACAAAATTATACCGTTATTTTATGACAGACAACCTTTTTAAAATAAGAACGATTTCATAAAATTATTTTTTATACATCCAACTTCATTCATAAAGATTTCTTCGATTTTATTTCAAAAAAACATTGAATAAAATTATATATTACTAAACAACGTGTTTTATGGGTTTTGTAGAATCTGCAGAAATCGACATAGTTTTTACTTCTTTCACAAAGGAAAAAGAAAACATGACCGCTATGGCGGTGGTGATGATATCTGCGATCGGTTGCGCAAATATAAAACCATTGAACCCAAAAAGATTATTCAAAATGAATAGCAAAGGAATATAAAAAATGCATTGCCTTCCCAAACTGATAAACATTGCTCTTAAGGCTTTCCCTGTAGCCTGAAAAGTCATCATAAGAGTCGATTGTACTCCTATAAACGGAAGACCCCATAAAAATGCTCTCAAAATTTTTGCACCTGCATCTATCACTTGTGGATCATCGATAAATATCTTAATTACATTTTTAGAAAATAACGCGAAAATTATAGTGAAAAACACCGATAGAGTTGTATTATAAAGCATAGTTATTTTGAAAGCTTTTACAAGTCTGTCTGAATTTTTTGCACCATAATTGAATCCGGCGAAAGGTTGATAACCCTGCGAAATTCCCATTACGATCAATGTTACGATCGATACAACTCTCATTTGGACTCCATTACCCGCTACAATATAATCACCATAGGAAGAAGCTACCACATTCACAAGGATGAAGGATATTCCCATGATCAACTGACCTAAGGAAGCCGGGACGCCTATCTTCGATACTTCTTTGAATATTTTTTTTGTAGGTTTGAACCATGCAGGTGATATAGACAGAATACTCTTCTTTCTCAGATAGTATATCAAATAATATAAAACACCACAGATATTCCCTATCACCGTTGCCCAAGCCGCTCCACCGATTCCCATATTCAATACCGAAATAAATATTGGATCCAGAACGATATTGATACCACTACCGATGATCATCCCCAACATCGCTTTTGCAGTTTCGCCTTCAGATCTCACCATACCAGACAATGCGATTTGAAGAATTAAAAAAACGCTGAAAAATGAAAGTATCAAAGTGTAATCTTTTGTGAATTGGAAAGTATTTTCACTGGTTCCAATGATTTTCAACAACGGATCCATAAAAATTACAATTACAATCGTGAATATTATTCCCAAAATTATAGCCGAATAAAAACATGTCGCATTGGTTTTCTTTGCCTCATCGTACTTTTTTTCACCAAGACACCTCGAAATATATGAGGCACCGCCATTTGCAAAAATATTTCCCACCGAAATGATGAACAAAAAAATCGGGAAGACTAAAGATAAAGCTGCAACCTGGTTGGCATCATTCAATCTTCCGACGAAAAAAGTATCCGTCAGATTATATATTATCTGTACAATGCTGGCCATCATCGTAGGCAGGGCCAATTTGACTATTGCTTTTTTCACATCCATACTTTCCATAATATGTAACTTAGATTCTTTCATAGTACAACTCCTTATTCAACTTGATTAATTTGTATGCAATTTTTTTCATGGTTAATAAAGACTTTAAAAATTCACTCTTTTCCTCTTCGGATAATGGCATCAAAATTTTTAAAACTCTTTCGTTAGTCATTTTATTAATTTCTTTAATATACTGATTACCTTTCTCAGTTGGTGATAAATGAACCACTCTTCTGTCCTCATCTGACCTTACTCTTTTTATCAAATTTTTATCCACCATTTTATCTATAAGTTGAGAAAAGGGTCCCTTTTCAAGACCAATCGACCGTGCAATAGAAGACATTTTCAGATTTATATCCGATTTGATCTTCAACAACAATTTTATTTGAGTTGCTGTGAGCCTGTCACCTCTTATTACAGGTGAATAACCATGAAATAAAGCGTATTCGGTAAGAGGAAGTGCCTCAATACAGCCTCCTATCATTTTAATTTTTTCATCCAAAACATTCACCTCATAATAGTTATTTTTATAACTGTTATCTTTATAACTATTTTAATTCAGAAAAATTTAAAAATCAATACTACGTTCAATCTTTTTATTTTTAATTAATTGAACTTTTTAATATATAAAACTCCAAATGTAAAAAATCATCATTAATCCAAAAAAATTACAACTTTGATTTTTTATCTATATAAATTATAATTTCCTCTCTTTTGTTTTTAAATTTCAAAATGACCGGATAGATTAGACGTTATTCATGATAAATACATAGTACGTTAAAGAAAGTATTTCAATTTTTTATCAGAATAATATCTTATTATTACTTATTTTTAAATAATTCATGATTTGAATCTGATTAAATAGTTTTGGTAGTATAGATAGGAAGTGGTACAAGAAATGGATTGTTGGTGAACATCTGTTTTCGATTTTTTATGTAAATTTGAAAAAGAAAAATATAAATCAAGGAGAGCGAAATGAATTTATCTGAAAAAGTACTTTCAATAGAACCATCCCAGACTTTGGTATTCAATAACAAAGCGCTGGAAATGATTAAAAAAAATTATGATGTTATCAAGATGACTGCGGGCGAGCCGGATTTTAGAACTCCTGAACCAATTATAGAAGCTGCTTACGAAGCCATGAAAGCTGGAAAGACAAAATATACGAAGTCGATTGGCATAGATGAGTTAAGGGGAAAAATTTCTGAAAAACTGTACGTTGATAACAATTTGAATTATTCCGCATCGGAAATTATCGTTACCAACGGTGGAAAACAAGCGATTTTTAATACATTAATGGCAATAACAAATCAAGGTGACGAAATCATAATAATTTCCCCCGCCTGGGTTAGCTACGAAGCACAGATTCTTTTATGCGGAGGAAAGGTTAAAATAGTTAATTCAAAAATCGAAAATGACTTTATCCCTGATATAAAGGACATAGAAAACGCAATCAATGAAAAAACCAAAGCTATAATAATAAATTCTCCCAATAATCCAACCGGTGCCATTTATCCCGCTACTTTTTTAGATGAATTATCAAAAGTGATAAAAAAACACGAAATATTTGTCATCTCCGACGAGGTTTATGAAAAATTGTCTTTTGATGCGAAGCATATTTCCATTGCTTCATTTGAGGGAATGAAACCTTATTCTATAGTCATCAATGCCTTTTCAAAATCCCATTCTATGACTGGTTGGAGAATTGGATACCTTGCGGGACCTGCAGAAGTGGTAAAACAGGCGCAAAAAATTCAAAGTCATCTGTGTTCCAACGTGAATACTCCAACACAATACGCAGCATTAAAAGCCCTTGATATCAATCCGCTTTATATGATAGATGCTTTCAAAGAAAGAAGAAAATTTGTAAGCGAAAAACTCGATGAAGCGAATATAGATTATTTTTACCCAAAGGGAGCTTTTTATTTCTTTATAAATGTCAGCAAATATTTCAATTCGGATTTAAAAAATTCATACGATTTTGCAATAGCATTACTTGAAAAAGGAAAAGTCGGATTGACCCCGGGAAGT
>JASGMR010000059.1 GCA_030156385.1 Kosmotogales bacterium | reverse complement strand
TCCACCATATCGTTCACAATTTTTCTATTGGTATAATTTTCTGAAAACAGAATCTGCATCGTTCCGATTCTGAGTATGTTTAATATTTTTCCAGGCAACTTTCCCGGGTTCGAAAGAAATTCCGACAGAACATAATCGATCAGAACGGTCTTTCTCAACGTTTCCATGAGAATGTACGTTGTCAATCTTTTTTCATTTAAAGATAAAGCGGAGATCGCTATCTCCACTTTATCGTAAGGATAATAATTATTCTTATGTATGTATTCCAAAACATCCAGTACTATCTGATAATGCTTCATCTATCTCCTTCCGGATATGAGAATCATCCTCAACAGTTGAACTACGGCCATTGCCGTGGAAGCAACATAAGTCATTGCCGCCGCACCCAAAACTTTTTTGACACCTGCAATCTCGTTTTGAGGCATTCCCATCTCAGCCAGAGCTTCTTTTGCCCTGTTGGAAGCATTGAATTCAACGGGCAGAGTTATCAAAGAAAACGCAACAACGGCAGTGAAAAGAAAAATACCTATGTTGACCATTACAGGGGAATAAAGAAACAATCCCACGATGAAAATAATCCAGCTGAATGAAGAGGAGAAATTGACCACAGGGAATATTTTATTTCTTATTCTGAGTGGTGCATAATTCTGATTATCCTGCATAGCATGGCCTATTTCGTGAGCAACTACACCGATTCCCGCAACCGATAACTTGTCGTAAGTAGATTCCGACAACCTTATAACCTTAGTCCGTGGATCATAATGATCCGTCAAATTTCCTCTGATCTTTTGTATTTCAACATTATATAAACCTTCTTTATCCAGCAGTCTTCTTGCGAAAGCCGCTCCGTCAATTCCAAAGGATGATCGCATTCGGGAAAATTCCTTAAAAGTTCTGGAAACTCTTGCCTGCGCGAATACTGTCAATATTAAAACCGGAATCAATAGAATAAAAGTCGGATCCCACCATAAGTACATACAATCACCTCCAATCACTGATTAATATACTATGAAAAGGCAAAAAAATAAATAGTTTTTATTTAAGATTCATTAATTTATTATTTCGTTCAATATTCTCTGTTTATTATATTCTTCAAAATCTCCACTGTTTTCTCGTTGAACAAGTATCTTGCAAGGTATTCCGCCTGAAGTTTTTTATCCATATATTTATCCAGTCTGTCTCCGGTCGTTGAATACAATTTTCTCATTTCTTTTTCACTGTTTAAAAAATACTTCGAAATACTGTTTATGATTTCCTCTCTCTGCATACCAACTATCTCATCGAGATCGGAAAATATATCATTCAGAGAGCTTTTAGATTCGAACGATATTTCTCTCCAATCTATCTTTATCTTTTTCGCTTCAAAATCCGTTAAAAAGATCAGATATTTTATGAATGTATTAGACCTTTCACCGGAAAAGGTCCTTATATGGATCGAGGAGGTTTTTTTACCCTTTATTTCGAAGGCATACCCGTCTTCATAATTATTCAGAAAACCTTTCTCCTCATCGATTAAGTTTAAAATTGAATCTGAAGAATCCGGTGATAATTTAATATAATCAGGTAGTCTGAAATCCAGAATACCTTCGAATATGGCCCTTGAAAAATCAAAAGAAGTTTCAACACCCGGAGATATCCAGGAGGGTATTTTTTTACCTTCCCCTCTTTTGACCTGAACGGTTTTCATCTTTTCATCCACCCTTACGAACTTCCATACTTTTCCTCCAAGAATAAAAGCGGCATCTTTGGCATCACTCAGATCTTTCAACGAATGAACGAAAACCGGATGCAGATAACCAATTTCAACACCGTTTGCCACTACCAGATACTGTGATTTTGCAGCAAAGGTTACGACATGATTCATCTTTTCGCTTCCTATTTCCAGTAGATCGAATGTCTTTCCCGAAGGGATCGCTTCTCCAAGCGAATTAATTATCAAATAATCTGAATCAACGAGAAACTTTATTATGCTTTTGAATGTTTCCGAAGATATTTCTTCGAAGGGATACGCACTTTTTAAGTTCTCTATATTCGTCTTCGTGAGTTTTCCGTAACTGTACGCTATACCTATTATCTGATGTGCCAAAAGCTGGGGAAAGAAAGTTGTGGGATATATTCCCTCCACCGTATTTCTCTCCAGCATCTTTATTATGCCTATCATTCTATAGAGTGAATTTTCTTTCAAAAAAATAGTCGCTTTCGCAAAAAGCCGTTTTCTGCCAGATCTTCCTATTCTCTGAAGGAATGATGAACAAGACGGCGGAACATCCAGAAAAACCACCCTGTCAACATCACCGATATTTATTCCCAACTCCAGTGTCGAGGTGGCAACGACAACTCTCAAATCGGTATTCTTCTTGAATTCTTCTTCAACTATTTCCCTGAGACTTTTCGATACCGAACTGTGATGAACCGGGGCCTTTATACCAAGTTGATTCAATTTGTTGGAAAACTCTTCCGCTTCGGATCTGGAATAACCGAACACTAAAATTTTAGTCTTCGATTCATTTTCAAGTTCGTCTTTTATATATTCTTCAGGACTCAGCTCGTTGCAGTGATAAACTTCAATTTCTTTTTTTCTTGAAGATAAATCATTTATTATTTTCACTTCCCTCATGCTCGAACCGCGGAGCCATTTCTCAAGCACTTCAGGATTTCCAACGGTTGCGGACATCGCTATCCTCTGCAGCTCATGTTTCGAAATACTTTCAAGTCTTTCATCCAGGCAGGCCAGATGTGCTCCTCTTGGACCCTCTATAAAATTATGAACCTCGTCGATAACCACATATCTCAATTCTCCAAACAGAGATTGGGCCCTTTTTGAATCCAGCAATCCCTCTATCGACTCCGGGGTAGTGATAATTATCTGACATTCCTTCAACACTTTTCTCTTCTCTTCCGAAGATACTTCGCCGTGCCATCTGCCTACTTCAAAACCGAAAGGTGTGAATATTTCATAAACACGCCAGTAAATGTCGTTGATCAATGCTCTCAAAGGGGCGAAATAAATACATACGAATCCTTCGGATTTTTGTTTTAACATCTGATTCAAAACCGGGATCAAAGCGGCCTCGGTCTTACCTGAAGCGGTACTGGCAATTAAAATGGCGTTGTTGCCTTCGAGAATGGTGGGGATCGATTCTTTTTGGATCTTCCGGAGTTTATTCCAGCCCAATTTGTAACTCAGAAAGTCGGATACATCTTTCCTCAATAAGCTACCAGAGCTCATTTACACTCGTTTCCTTTTTTCTTTCTTCGGTGGTATCAACCTCAATATTCAAAATATCATTCATCGGCATGTCCGGATTTTCTTTGATCAAATCGAACAGTTCCACCGCATGTTTTGATATTTCTCTGGTTGAAACTCTCACTTCACCTTCAATTCCTTTATAATTTTCAATTAAAAAATCATATATTTTTTTCGTTTTTTCTGCGGGAATATTTACGGAATACACCTGTTGGTAGTCTTTGACCAATTTGTTGACCAGATTTTCAATATCTCCTAAAGTGATAGGATTGAGATTCATCAGAATCGATTGATTTGTCTGTTTACCGGAAAGATTTGTAAGTCTGTTGAAAAGGGCAGTATTAGACCGGATACCCTTATAATTGTTGTTAAACCACAGGGGTGTTCCCAACCATACGGAATATATACCACTCAATTTCCCGCTGTTCAGCGTGTCGACCATTTCCCTCAACTGGTTGTAAGATTTTTTTCTCAAATCACTTCTTTTATGTATAAAACTTTCCATTTCATCCATAACGATTAGTAAACCTGGAATCGATATGTTTTTCATCAAAACGGTAAAGGCCTTTAAAAAATTCCAGCCGTCGTTGGCAAGAAAATGATAAATACCATTTCTTTTCAGAAATCTTTTATCAACCGATTCACCCATGATATAGGCGATCAATTCTTCAACACTCTCGTTGTTGAGCACTTTAAACAGATAAGCACTACAAAACTGTGCAAACAAACCGTCGGAAAAATTTTCACTGTCTTTTAAAATATAATCCTTCGTCTCTTCGACAGTTTTCAATTCCGTCCCGCTGTTCTTTATAAGTTCACATTTTTCCTGTGCCCATCCATCCAGAAAAATCCTGATCGGATTACCGTCTATCCCAAACAGGGTGAGGTTTTTCATTATAGATTTAAAAAGTTCATCCTGCTTGTGAAATTCATCGTAATCCTTCTCAGACAGATAACTGATCACCATTCCCTTTTCTATCGCCTGATGTTCGGCATATCTTGCGAGGGAAGTTTTCCCAAAACCATAATCTCCAACGAATACCCTGATCTTGCTGTTGCCATTTATAACAAAATCCAGATCATCGATTATCGCTTTTTTTTCATCATCTCTTCCAAAAATCAATTCATCTATATATTCAACTGGAACGGCCGCTCCAATTCTAATTGCTTCAAACATTGGTCTATAATTCATCTAAATCACCTTTCAAACAAATTTCTCTCTGTTTTTTTTGATCTCATCTTTAATCATGGAGATGACTTCTTCGTCAAATCCATCTCCCCAGATAAAATAATTTTTATCTTTTCTTATGATTTTAATGAGCGGATTTTTTTTATATTTTACGTTGTTCACAAGTATGATCAAACGATTCAAAAGTATTCCCGATTCTTCAGGATCAATTTCCGTATGTGGAGCATAATCAATTATTATCTTCGCAAATATTCTTTTCATAAATTTATTCAGCGCATAAATTTTTTCTCTCAATATACCGAATATTTCTTCAGAACTGCCGTTTGTCAATGAGTTGTTTTCCTCGTCCGATTCAACTATTTCACTCTCTTCGATTACTTCATCACCAAATACCTTTTCCTCATCATTGAAAACATCCAGAGTTTTCTCTGAAAATGGGTGGGTGAGATCTATTTCAATATCTTCCTTATCATCTTTCTCCAGATAAAAACTATCCGAAGGTTTCGCCTCGGTCGCAATTTCTTCCTCTTGCTTTTTATTGAGTTCTTCTTCTTTAATTATCTTCTTTTTATTCTCCGATTTTTGAATTTCCTCTAAAAAATGTATCATCGATTCCGCACAGTTTTTATTCGAAAATAAAATTGAAATCAGATTCTCTTCATCCGATTTTATGTCAAATTCATAGAGTCTGTAGAAGGGAATCAATATCTCTTCTTTTCCACTGTAGAATTTTTTCTTTCCCAGATAGTCTATATCCTCCGGATCTTTGATTATCACCGAAGTCATGGTTTTTTCAGTCAGCGCCCAATTGATATCACTGTACGTATAGGATTTACCATCGGTTTCTATACTGTTGAAATTCAAACTGGTCCCTCCTATTTTTGCAAAACAGCTGTTAAAATTATTTTTCTCGGATATAATATTCAGATTTTCATCCGAAAAAATGTAAGAGAATTCTTCACCAAAATTTTCATGGGGATTTTCGTTTTTTAAAATATCTTTTATAATCCAGTATTTCCAACCGGTAAATGCTTTTTTAAGATCGGGGATCTTTTTTTCTATATCCTTCATGGAGAAAAAATTATTTATGTGGACCTTGTATTTGAAAGCGAGTTTTTGATCTTTAAAGAGAAGGTCGACCGCATCCAGCCAACGCTTCTTATCGGGAAATTTATAAAGCTGATTCTTAATCCCGTTCAGCACGATATCCTCGTCAACTTCAATCCAGGGAAAGATTTCTTTTATATATCTTTTCAAACCAAAAAATGAAGTTTGTAATTTTTGAATGTAATCGTCAGGTGCAAGATCTTCAAAATCTCTGGTAATAAGATCGGACTGCTTCTTCAGAAATACTTCCAGGATTTCTCTATCGGGTTTGTATTCATTTATAAATTTTTTTATTTTTTCGGAAAAAGCCGGAAATTTTGCACTTTCCTTTTTAAACGCTTCAAAATAGGCTTTTTGAATATTGAGAGGTACATCCAGTTCCTTGACGATTTTTGAATCGATCTCAAAATTTGATACTATCTCTTCCATAGCCTTTTCGATCGAACGGGTTTTTTTAACCCTCTTCAAAAATATCTGATTTAAAATATTTTCGAGAATTTTCTTTCCTTCTTCGGTCTTTTTCAAAAAATTCACGGTATCTTCGAATATGAAATCATTTGAAACTATGATTTTTTCTATTTCCCTGAAGAGCTTTTTTTCATCATAAACTTCGTTGATTTTTATCATACCGTTTTCATCAATTTCAAAAAGAAGATAAACATCCTCTTCAACAGGATTTATAAATGAAAGAAAACCTCTTTCATTCTCCTTTTGAATAACACAAAATTTTTCGTTGGAAATCAAAATTTTATAATATCTTGATCCAAGCTTCTTGGAAATGAGAACCTTTCCCTGTGGAGATTCAATAAAGGAATTCAAATCTTTGAAATTGTTGATAACCGATTCAGAAGACATATGAAACACCCCTCTAAGTAACCGCAAATTAAATAAATAAAGAACAATATAATTATATCATTTTTTACAAAGAAAAAGGGAGGATAACTCCTCCCCATATAAACAAAAGGTCTATTCTATTTACTCAATTCCTTTTCTCTTTCAACTACAGACATTTTTCTGCCTTTATAAGTTGTATGTAATATTTCGTGTGATATATGACCAAGTGGATGTTCCAAAAATTCTTTGTATAATTCCTGAATATCCGGATTTTCATGTGATTTTCTGATTGGAAATTCTCTGTCAATATTGTAAATACTCTCAAATCTTTTCTGCAGATAATCCGGATCGTTTGATTTCGGTTGACCTCCACCATTTATACATCCACCCGGACACGCCATCACTTCGACGAAATGATAAAATGCTTCTCCGGATTTCAGCTTATTCATAAGCTCAATTATATTTTTTCCACCGTGAACGATAGCTACCTTGACCTTGGTACCTTTCATATCTACCTCGGCCTCTTTAACTCCTTTGAATCCTCTCGCAAAATCCAGATCCAACTTGGGTAACTCTTCACCGGTATGAAGTTCATATGCTGTTCTCAAAGCTGCTTCCATAACTCCACCAGTTGCCCCGAAAATTACAGCCGCTCCGGTAGATTTTCCAAGAGGATTATCATATTCCTCTTCGTCCAATGATAAATACGGTATATTCTTAATTTTAACGAGTTTTGCCAATTCCCTGGTCGTTAATACAGCATCAACGGAGGGCAATCCTTCGACCTTCAATTGAGGTCTGATTTTCTCGTCCTTTTTTGCTGTACAGGGCATAATCGAAACAACATAAATATCTTCGGGTTTTTTACCTATCTTTTTGGCGAAATAAGTTTTTGCAACGGAACCGAGCATTTCATGAGGGGATCTGCTTGAAGAAAGATTCTCGGTGAACTCGGGATATAATTTTTCCATCAGATTTACCCATCCCGGACAACATGAAGTGAACATGGGGAATTTTCCACCTTCTTTTACTCTTCCCAACAATTCGGATCCTTCTTCCATTATCGTCAAATCTGCCGCAAAATCCGTATCGAAAACATAATCAAATCCAACTTTTCTTATTGCAGCCACCATTTTACCTATAGAAACCGTTCCGGCCGGTTCCCCAAATTCTTCGGCAAATGCAACTCTTACCGCAGGAGCAGTTTGAACAACAACCACTTTATCTTTATTTTCCAGTTGCTTCATTACTTCTCTAAACTCCATCCTCTCGGTTATTGCACCAACGGGACAAACGGTAGCACATTGACCACAATTTATACAATCTGTCGCTGCAATCGGAGCCGCCAGCGCCGGTAGCGGAATTACTTCATGACCTCTCCCGGTAGGAGACAGTATCGCTAAACCCTGTTTTTCTTCACAAATCCTCACACATCTACCACAATTTATACATTTGTTCATATCCCTAAACAGAGATGGGCTCGATTCATCATAAGGTAGATCTCTCAAACTCTTTGGAAAAACATCCTCAATATCATATCTGTAAATCAAATCCTGAAATTCACATTTGTTGTTTTGATTACAGGTCATACAATCATTAGGATGATTTGCAAGCAAAAGTGCCAAATTGAATTTAACAGATCTTTGCACTCTTTCTGAATTTGTACTTATTACCATTCCATCGCGTACCTCAGTGGCACAGGCCGGAGTCAAATTTCTGAATCCTTCAATTTCTACCACGCATACTCTACAAGAACCTACAACTGATAAAGAAGGATGGTAACATAACGTGGGAACATAAACCCCCGCTTCTTTACAGGCATTTAAAACACTCATTCCTTCTTTTACCTGATATTCTTTGCCATTTATTGTAACTGTTACAGGCACAACAGCACCTCCATTCGAAAATTGCTTAACCTCACTTTGTGATTTTTCTCTCAAATGATTTTACCACAGAGAAGCGAGTAATTTATAAATATAAGTAAAAATTTTGAAAATACTCTAAAATATTCTTACGCAAAAAGGTCCTACCTTTACAATTAAGAAAACATATAAACTGAGAAAACCGATCCTTTCAATTATTCATTTTCCCAAAATATTTTTCACCACAACATATAGAATTTAATATTTTTAATCGACTGAATAAAAACATATCTTTTATTTCTTGACTATTTCCGACTCTTTATAAAAAAAATGTTTTTTGTATAGAAGTTAATGATTTTCGTTGTTAGAATTTTTTCGGAAATCACATTATCTATATTTCAGGAGGTTTTTTATGAAGAAAGGTTTATTTATTTTAGCCGTATTGTTAGTTGTTTCAACAGTCATCTTTGCAGCGGCACCTAAATATGTATTTTATTTTATCGGTGATGGACTCGGTGCCTCACAGAGACAGATAGCGGAATATTATTACAGACATATCACGGACGATGACGATGCAAAATTGGTTATGAATCAATTTCCGGTGGCAGGTATAAACACTACTTATTCGGCCGATACTCTGGTTACCGATTCCGCAGCAGCAGGAACAGCTCTTGCAACAGGTTATAAAACAAATAACGGTATGATCTCCGTTTTACCCAATGGAGCGGAGCTCAAAACATTGTTACAGGCAGCACAGGATAAGGGAATGAGCACAGGTTTAGTCACAACAACAAGAGTTACTCATGCAACTCCGGCTGTTTTCGGTGCACATAATCCCGACAGAAACGATGAAAACGGAATAGCCGATGATTACCTGGCCAACGCGATTGATTTCATAGCAGGTGGTGGAGTGAGACACTTCATTCCTCAGGATTTCCCGAAAGATTCTGTAGATCCTACTGGAAGCACGATAAAATCGAAAAGAATCGACGATGTCAATCTTCTGGAAGATTTTGCAGATGCAGGTTATGATGTATTCTGGGGTTCGAAAGGTGCTGAAGATTTCATGAATACTGATTTCACCGCTGAAGATAAAGTTTTGGCATTATTCACTTATTCCCATATCCCTTACGAAATCGACAGAATCAACGACGGAATGATCCTTCCTTCACTTGCAGAAATGACTTCCGCAGCGGTTGATGCTTTATCATCGAATGAAAATGGATTTTTCCTGATGGTTGAAGGCGGAAGAATTGACCACGCATGTCACGCAAACGACATTGCCGGTACAATCTGGGATACTCTCGCATTCGATGAAGCGGTTAAAGTCGGATACGATTTCTTGCAGGACCACGCTGATGAAACCCTTATACTGGTTTGTGGCGACCACGAAACCGGGGGTATGGGATTGGGATTCGCGACAAATTATTTTCTGGACATGGAACCAATCGATCTTGTAAAAACTTCCATTGAAGATCAGACTCAATATGTTTATGAAACAGGGAAAAGGGATGAATTCTTCGAATTCATAGCGGATCAGTTCGGTTTAACAAATCTGGATGACAGAGAATACTATGAAATTTCAAGAGCCATGGAAGCCGTTGACACAAAGGGAGCCGCAGCGAATATATTCGTTGGTGTAGAATACGGTTCATATGATCCTGTTGCAATTGCAGTGGCACACGTGGTATCCGAAAGAGCGAACTTAATGTGGACAACATACGCGCACACCGGTACAGCGATTCCTCTATCGGCAGTTGGAATTAATTCAGGATTATTCGGTGGCTACAAAGATAATACTGAAGTCGGTCAGGCAATGGCACAGGCCGGGGGTTTTGAATTGTAATAGATAAATGGATAAAAAAGCCGGCTTTTGCCGGCTTTATTTTTGTTTAATAAAGAAGGTAATGATGTGAAAAAAAATCTTTTAAAATCTATAATCTTTATAATATCGATAGTCGTAATGTTGTTTTTCTTTTTGAATTATAGCAATAATTCTACAAAAGGCCAGAATATAGTTGAAACTTACGGCACGGTTCTGAACACGGATGATAGCGAAATGATAAAATGTGGTCTCGCTCCAATCGGGTATCAGGAAGTCGAAGTTTTAATAACTTCCGGAGAATACAAAGGAACAAAAGTAACGGCGTCCAACACTCTAAACGGAAAAATGGACCTGGATAGCCATTTCAAAAAGGGCGATGTAGCACAAATAGCATTACTCATAAAGGGTGGTGAAATTTCAAACGCCAAGACCATAGAGGTCTATAGGCAGCCATGGTTACTGGCTCTCTTTATAACATTCGTAATTGCATTGATAATATTTGCCAGAATCACGGGACTCCAGGCACTTTTTTCCTTCGTTGCCAGTCTTTTGATCATGTGGTTCTATCTGATTCCATCACTGTTGGATCCTGAAAGCGAACCTTTAATAATAACTTTTATAACATTGCTGATCCTATCGGCGATAATTATTTTTTCGGTTGCCGGATTCACCAAAAAAGCCACTGCGGCTTTTTTAGGAACGATCAGCGGTCTCGCTCTGACTATTTTTCTGACTATTTTCTTCGGAGATAAACTGCAATTAAATGGTATGACACAGGCCTTTGCGGAAACATTACTCTTCAGTGGTAATACGGATTTGAACATGAGAGACATTTTCTTTTCGGCGGTTGTAATAGGAGCATCTGGGGCATGTATGGATATCGCAATGGATGTTTCGGCCTCTATAGCTGAAATAAAGATAAAAAGACCCGACATCGGCCCGGCAGAATTGATAAAATCCGGATTCAATGTTGGAAAAGCCGTCATAGGAACAATGACAACCACACTTCTACTGGCTTACTCGGGAAGTTTTCTCCCATTACTGATGTTGTTCATGGTTCAGAATTCCAGTTTTTCAAGAATTTTAAATCTCAAAATCGTAGCTTCGGAAATTATGCGAACACTCGTGGGAAGTATCGGTCTGGTCTTAGTTGCTCCACTGACGGCAGTCTTTGCGGGAATGATAATCGGTAAAGTCAGAGAGAAAAATAACAATTAATCAGATATAATTTCAGAAAGAGCCGGTTTGTATCGTTTGCCGGCTCTTTTTTGTTATCTATCGGGGTTCATTTTGGTATAATTTATTATGTTATGACAGTGAATAAAGGTTGCTATATTTTAATTATCGAATTACAAAAAGAAAGTAAAATCGAATCTAAATCCAAATCCTGGAATCTGAAAAAGGGATTTTATGCTTATGTTGGTTCAGCTATGAACAGCCTATCCGGAAGATTAAACCATCATCTGTCTGAGAAAAAAAAGTTACACTGGCACATAGATTATTTATTAAACAACGAAGATTCAAAAGTGATGTTTTCTTTCATTTTACCCTCGCAAACAAAAATAGAAGAACAGCTTTCATCTTTTGTATCGAATTATGGCGAGGGAATAAAGGGATTTGGATCGAGCGATTGCAAAACAGAATCTAATCTTTATAGAGTTGAAAAGGGAAAATTGTCATCCCTCTTCACCTATTTAATAAATTTGGAGGTAAGTCATGATTGCTTTTTTAAGTGATTGGGGAAGAGATTCATATTACATAGCCTCTGCCAAGGCCGTTATTAAGAGGATAAATCCGGATGCGGAAATCATAGATATCTGTCACGAAATCGATCCTTTCGATATCAGACAGGGTGCATACATTCTTCAGAGGGCCGTGAAGGATTTCCCAACGGGAACGATCTTTCTTTCGGTGGTGGATCCGAGTGTCGGAACTTCAAGAAAACCTATCATTCTTCAGACTAAAGATGGAAACACATTCATAGGACCTGACAACGGATTATTCACATTCGTTATCATTGGCAATGAACTTTCGGATATGAGAGAACTTGACAACCCGGAGTTCTTTAACGACAAGAATTCCGTGAGTTTTCACGGCAGGGATATATTTGCACCGGTGGCGGCACACTTTTCCAAGGGAGTAAAAATATCAGAATTCGGTTCCAGATTTCTCACCTATGAAAGTATCTCTTTCAAGCAACCCCACAGAGACGGAAAATACATAGTGGGAGAAATCGCTTTTTTCGATCATTTTGGAAATATGGAAACTAATATTCCCAACTCATTTTTTGAAAACATCGAATTCGGTGACCCCATGTATCTCGTTTTAGGAAAGAGAAAATACGAACTGATCTATGACAGAACATATTACGATGTGAGGAGCAACGAACTGTTAGCTCACATCGATGGAAGCGGTTTTCTGGAAATAGCGACAAATAAATCGAGCCTTAAGAATCTTCTCAACGTTAAAGAAGGAGAGATAATAAGAATAGAGACGAATTAGGGGTGTACAATTGAAAATAATCACCACGATAAATAATCCCGATTTTGATGTTTTTGCTTCGGCGATAGCATCTCAGAGATTGTTCAAAGATCATAATATAATTTTTTCCGGAAGTTTTTCTCCGGATATTTCTGTTTATTTGAAAAACACCGGGGTTTATTTTCCCTATTATACGATGGAGGAAGTGAACATAAGGAAGATATCTTCTCTGGTAGTTATCGGAACTACATCTCTGGAGCTGATCAACAAATCATTATTAGGTAAGATAGGTGATCTGGAACATCTGTCATTTATCGATAACGAAGACAGAGAAAGAGAGAAGGGAGAAAATACGGATTACATCTGTTATGAATCTGCCGCATGTATTTCAGTTGTGACAGAGAAGATTTTCGAACAAAAAATAAACCTTTCAATCGAAGAATCAAAACTTTTTCTGACGGCCCTGTACAAAAAAACGAATAATTTTACAAAAAATAATGTTAAAAGGCTCGATTTCAGAGCGGCCTCAAATTTAATAAGTAAAAATCTGAATATAAAAGAAATTTCAAAATATTCTTATACCCCATCGAAAGGTTTTTCAAGTGATATTTTCCGAAAACTCCTGTTTAATGTAAAAGTATACAACAATTCCGGTCTGACTCTGGGAATAACTTTCATAAAAAATGCCGAATTTCAGGATTCATTTCTTGAAAACATTGAAAAGTTATGGGATAGTCTGGATTACGATACTCTTGTCGTCCTGTATCAGATAAGGGACAAAATATATTTTTACTGTAAAACCAGGGAACTCTTCGACCTGAATGAACTTCTTAAACCGACATTCATAAATATTCAAAAAAGAAAAATTGCCTACGGATTTTTCAGCAGTTCCGACGTTAATGAAGTGAAAAATTCCATAAAAGAAAATTTTGAAAAATTATCACTGGATTTCAGGAAAATAAAAAATATAATGACCTCTCCGGTGAGAACCGTTTTTGCAAATATGACGGTTAAAGAGGTGTATAAAATAATAAATCAAACCGGACATAAAAATTTACCGGTTATAAAAAAAGAAAAAATCGTGGGAATAATAAGACGCAAGGAAATTCAACTGGCATTTCAGCATAAATTATTTCAAACGAGAATTGAAAAACTGATGAGTAAATCAGTGATAGTAATCAACAAAGAAAAAAGCATACAACACGCCAAGGAACTTTTCAACAACAATAACACCGATTGTTTATTAGTGCTCGAGAATGGGATTTTACTGGGAATAGTCACGACCAAGGATTTATTCATAAGGGAGTTCGCTGCAACTGAAGAGAAACCCGACGTTCCGAAAATCCAGAAGATCACCAATCTTATCAACACCAGACCACCAAAAAGCATTCAGTCCGTGCTGAAAATAATAGGATCAATCGCATCCAC
>JASGMR010000058.1 GCA_030156385.1 Kosmotogales bacterium | reverse complement strand
GGTGCTATAGTTCTGGCTTACAGAAAAGTTCTCGATGAAACCGAAATAAGGATGAACCTCGACAGAATAAAAAAGGATGGGAAAAACTGAACGATTTTCACCGGTCCTTAAATATATCCGGAAATATTCCGGTTTTCTTTACATAAGATAGATTGCAAATTGCTAAATAGATGTTCATAAGGAGTCATTCCCGATGAAGTATGAATCATTTTCTCTGGATGGCAATCGTCTGAAAGATCACGAAGAGGAACTTTCATTCCGGCTTTTGTTTTATTTTTGTCGGATGATCAGGATTCCGCTTTTACTGTTTTTAAGAGAAGCGAGATTCAGAACGGATTTGTTTTGCTAAAATTTGTTTTATTCTCTGAATTCTTCCCGGATTTTCAGTTGTTCCCGTTCATTTTAAAATTACATCCGACTTCGTCTGGGTATCTTCCCGCGAACGTATCATTTTAATATTATGAATAAAAAATTTCGCCGGTGAATCTCATAAAAATCAACGAACACCGACGAAACTACAATTTCAACTATTTATTTTTAAAATATTTTCTGCGCATGTACCCAAAATGTTATTGTGGGTACATTTTCTTATTTTAAAACGATCTTATTTCTTCTTCAGATCCTTCTTCGCGAAGCTCTTCCTCAATACTGTGGGGAGGAAGGTCAGGGATATAAACGAACTGGTGAGCATAGACACCCACATCAGCATGGACATGTACGTGTGGAACTTCAGCGGTGAGAATATGAGTGCCGTCAATCCTATCGAAAGTCCCAGCGCGTTCGCAAGAACGGGTTTTGAAACATATTCGAAGGCTTTTTCGGCAGCGGTCTTTGAATCGTATTCTTTATAGAACGTCTTGAATATCGATGTGAAGTGAACCGAATAATCTATACCGACCCCTATGGTTATGCTCGCGATCGTACTCGTGACGATACTCAGACTTATTCCCGCGTATCCCATAAATCCGAAAAGCGCTATCAGAGTTGAGCCGAGGGGAATTATCGCGATGAGCGACATTTTGAAACTCTTCAGTGTAAACCAGAGAAGTACGAAGACCATCAAAATGGCGAGTAATATGGAACCGACCTGATCCGGAATTATTCTGTCATTCATTTCTTTTATGACAAGAGGTGTTCCCAGCGGCTTAAACGTTATTTTTTCATCACTCGATTCCCCGGAAATCCGAATTATCTCTTTCAGAATTTCGTTCGATAGATTCGCCGGAAAAACGATCATCCTGCCCAGATTTTCATCCCTCACGAGTGTGTTTTCAACTTCTCCCGGCTGAACGGAAGAGAACATATTATACATTAAATTGGCTCTGGCGGTCTGGGGGAATTCCCCTTCATCCGCCCTGAATATTATTTGATTCAGCGTTGTAAACACATCGTATATCGAAACGGTTTTCGTCACCGCGCCCGAATTCATCAATTCTTTTTCCAGGTTTGAAACTCTTTCTGCGATCTCTCCCGAAAGGGGATCTTCGACGCTTTTGAATTCTATGAAAAGGGGAATCGATCCTCCAGTGATTTCGGATATCTTATCTATACTCTGTCTGACTTCCGTTTTTTCCTTATAAAAGCTCAGCATGTTAAGATCGGTCTTTATCAAAAATATACCGGGAACAAAGGCCAGACTTATGATGAGTGTGATTATCATCGAAGGTTTTCCCACCGATTTATGAAGAAGCGGGGTCACGGGATCGAATGTTTTGTTCTTCTTCTCTTTGACCGGCTTCTTTATCCCTATGTATATCACCGGTAAAAAAACCCACGTTACTATTCCTGCAAGGAGAATTCCCACACTCGCGGTGAATGCCAGCTGCCTCATCGGTTCGGACTGAATCACCAAAAGGGACATGAATCCGGCTATGGTGGTCAGAGTCGTCAATATCATTGGCCATCCGACCTTCTGCAATGTTCTTGAAAGGGCCACATCGACCGGGGTTCCCTTCTTCACTTCATCCTGAATATGAGATATAAAATGAAGTCCGTCGGCGCTGCCCATGACTATAGTGAAAATGGGGGTCAGTACTGTTATGATCGAAAGATCGAGAGATGTCCAGCCCAGCAGTCCCATGGTCCAGAGTGCACCGATACCCGCGGGAAAAATGGAAAGAAAAGTTCCTTTGAAATTTCCAATCTGCCACCGGAAAACACAAAGAATCAATATGAGTGCAATGGGAGGAATGAAAAAGATGATTTTAAGAATATAATCAAAAATCGATGTCTGCAAATACGTATCTCCAGTTTTGTAAAATTCGAGACCTGATTGCTCGAAAATACCGAGTATCTCGTCCGATGCCTCCTCAATTTTTTCGGGATCGGGCATCACGGTGTAAAGGCCGTAATATGTATCTTCCCTTTTATATAGAGCCTTTATCGATCCCATCTTCCCGGTGTATTCCAGTATCTTTTCGTAATTGTCATCTGTGATCTCGGTAACTGGTGATATCGTCAACCCTACGGGTACGGCCGGAGGAATGGGTCCGTTCAAAAAATTCACCCCTTCCGTTTCTTCGATCTTCTTCTGAATCCGGAAAAAATCGTTCAATACCTTCTCAACATCCGTTTCATCCGATTTCAACAGAAAAATGAGCTGTTCGGAACTTCCGAATTTTTTCGACATTTCCTCGTATTCTTCGAGTGCCTCCGAATTCGACGGCATGAATATCGAAAAATCGGTGTCTATCTTTATCCTGAAAAGCCCTATAAAAGCGACTATATTTAAACCGACGAATACTATCAAAAAGGTCTTTCTGTATTTTTTTATCACATTTATGAATTTCTGATGAAATGTCATTCCCTGACTCTCCCTTTTATATTTTCTACCAGCAAATCTATGTATTTTTTTCTGGTGTCCTCTTCTTTAAAATCTATTCCTGTGATCTTTATGGATGTTTTGTAACTTATTATCGGAAACCATATCGCGGAAATCGTCTGTTCAACTATCATCGAAAGTATCTCTTCATCGTGGATCTTCAGATAATTTTCAAGAAATTCTTTGAATCTTCTATAAAATCTCGCGATGAACTGAATCAGAACATCCGGGAATTCGATATCGGAAACGAATGTTTTTGACATGCTCGCCTGAATAGCGGCATCGTTTATTATCACATCCGCTACATTGTACAAATATATTTTTACTCTATCCTCTTCGGACAGTGAATCGTCATCGAAAATCAAAAGAGTTTTTTCCAGCTTTTCCACCACGTCTTTCATGCATTCGAAAAGGAGTTTGTTCTTCGATCCGAAATGATAATTTATCGAAGCCACATTCACCCCCGCTTCGGAAGCGATCTTTCTGATAGATAAACTGCCGATCCCTTCTTTATTCAGAAGTTCCTTGGTCACTTTGAGAATTCTCTCCCTGGTTGCTTCCTTTACTGTCATAGAATCACCTCCGTTAAACAACGTTTAAAACACTGTTTATTTTAATCCCGGTTTTTCACTATGTCAACTGTAATTCAAAAAAACTTTCAAAAATCGGGTGGTATAATTTTTTCAACCGAGTGAACGGAGGAAAAACATGACCGATAAATACGACAGAAAGAAAGTTGAAATGGAATTCGATGGTATGGGTGAAGATTCATCGATTGTGCACTGGGATGCGAATAGAGAGGATATAATAACGACAGTCGGGAGAAAAGCGATGGATCTTCTCGATTTAAATAAAAAGGATGTTGTCCTGGATATGGGGACCGGAAGGGGAAGATGGGCTCTGGAAATTTCTCAAAAATGCAAGATGGTGCTCGGGATAGATATCAGCAACAATCTTCTCCTTTCAGCAAAGCGAATTGCTGAGAGCAGAGGAATAGAAAACATATCATATTTCAGGGGATCGTTTGAAAATCCTTTCGAAGAAATGGATCTCAGAAAATACAGAATCAATAAAATAATAGCCATCTACGCCATGCATCATCTGACCGACCCGATGAAAAAGCGGGCGGTTGACAACATGCTCAAGATACTGCAAAGGCCGGGGATTATCGTGATAGGTGATTTGATGTGGTCGGAGCCCCCCGAAAATCACAGAGAAAAATGGGATGAAGTGTATTACGATGAAGGGGATAGCGATTTTCCATCCAGTGTGGAGTATTTAAAAAATGTTTTTGTTTCATCCGGAGCGGAGGTCGAATACGTTAAAATTCATCCTCTCGTTGGAATAATAAAGGCGAAGTTCGTATAATATTTCTATAGATAAAACGGATCAATTTATTCTTTCAGAACAGGGATTTTTGGCTTCGGTTTTTTCGATCTTCACTACTTTCCGTTACACCCACACGATTCTCTTACGATTATTTCCATGGGCACCGTTGAAATCTGGGGAATTTTTTCTTTGCGCAATAACTTGGCCATCATGAGAGCCGCGGTTTCACCGATCTCCTGAAAATTCTGTCCCGCGGTTGTGATAGTCGGTGAACTGTATCTTGAAGCCGATTTATCATCGAATCCCACTACTTTCAAATCTTCGGGTATTTTTATTCCCTCTCTCTGGAAAACGGTCAATCCTCTCAGGGCTAGATTATCGTGACAAAATGCCACACAATCGTATTTTCCCTTCTTTATCTTCTCTGCCAGCACATCCACCTCAGAATGCTCAGGAGTGATTAAAATATCGATTTGGCTGTTGAACCCCTTTTTAAAACCCTCATATCTGTCTTTAACGCTTCCAATGACCAGTTCTTCTTCCGAAACGAAAATGGGCTTCTCCACGTTGTGATATTTCTTCAGATGTTTCCCCATCTGACAGGCACACTTGAATGAATCGGAAACGACGGAGGGGATTTTGTATCCGTTTAAATATCTGTCAACGAATATAATGGGAAAATTCTTTTCGATAAGATTCTGTATTTCGGGCAGTTGAATGATCTCGGGATAGGGAAGAATTATCAGCCCGGAAAAATCCTGATTCAACGCCGTTTTTATCTGTTTTTTATATGTTTTCTCATCCTCAAGAACAACATTTATCATGACAGGAGTTATGTTGAATTTATCTATCGTGCTGAATATACCGATGGCAATTCTCCAGTTTCTACTTGTCGTATAACTCGAGGGAAAGATTGCCAGTACTTTCTTCTGATTATTTTTCGGACTTCCCGCGTACTCAGTGATGAAGGTTCCCAACCCCTGAACGGAAACGAGAATATCCTGATTAACTAGTTTTTGTATTGCTTTTCTCACAGTGAGTCTGCTCACCCCAAACATCTGAGAAAGCTGTGTTTCCGAGGGAATTTTATCTCCCGGGAAGTATGTTTTAAACAGCTCACTTTTCAAATAATCGATTATCTTCTCATTCGGCGCTTTCATTTTAACTCCTTTACAGTGAAAAATTCTATCAGATGTATACACATGTATTCATAACTACAAAAGAATTATCTTCTTCATATTTTAGAGTATATCATAATGAATTACAAAAAAAATCTTTCAATATATCTTTAAATTATGAGTTATGAGGAAGTATTCGAAGAATTTATGATATAAACGGCAATAATCGAATGAAATCAGAAAATTTGAATATTTTTAAAATAGATATTAATTTGTATACTCTTGTATATACAAGTTTTATATCCCAAAATTTAGGAGGCTTTTTATGAAACGTGTTTTTGTTATTTTTATACTTCTGGCTGTCATGCTTACAACATGTTTGGTGGCTAAAGAGAAAGTGGTATTGAAATCGGTTGGCAGAACATGGGCGAAAGAAAATTTAGAGTGGGCTGCAGAAAAATTGCAGGAAAATCATCCGGAACTGGATATAGTTCTCGATTCATCCGTTTACGAGTACAATGAATGCAGAACCCAGTTGGCAATGAGACTTTCCAGAGGCGAAAAGCTCGATATCATAATTATTGATAATATCTGGCTGAGTGAATTCAGCGGAATGATGAGACAGTTCGATACAGCTACTTTAGCGGGATACGACGATATTATCCCCGCCTTTAAAGTTATCCTGGAAAAATATGCCGATCCTGGAAAAACTCTGGGATATTACTATAGTACGGACGACAGATTGATTTACTGGAATAAAGCCGTTATGGAAAAACTGGGTATCACGGACGTAAAAATCGAAACGTGGGACGATGTCAAAAAATACGCGACTATGATAAAAGAAAAGGAAGATCAACTGGAACCCGGGGTAAAACCGGTAGGATTCATGGCCGGAGCCACCGAGCACACTAATTCGAGATGGTATGACCTCTTATGGTCTGCAGGTGGAGATATTTTAACTCCCGATTCAAAAGAAGCCATTTTCAATAGCGAGGCTGGCGTGGATGCGCTGGAATTCTATGGATGGTTCCTGAAAAACGGTATGGTAGCTCCTGAGGACGTTCTGAGCCCTGCAAGCGGAGAAGTTTACGATCAGGCATTCGTCAATGGAAAATTCGTAATATCTCTGGGTAACGGTGAATGGATAGGAAGTTCAACCATACAGAACGTTGGAATGTCGGCAGAACAGTTTTCAAACGATTTCGGTGCCGCATTGATCCCCGCTCCGACTGTTGATGGTGAAAGAGGAACCTCGGTTGCCGGTGGTTATATATACGGTGTGAGCAAATTTGCAGAACACCCGGAACTGGCGATCGAATTCATCGGTTACTTATGTGGTCCCGAAGGATGGAATGATCCGACATCTTCGAGCAAAAAGGCCGGAATTCCAACCGTAAAAAGCGCTTTATACACTATAGATTCAATTCCATTCAGCGCAGAGATCAAAGAAGCTCTGGAACACGCAAGATTCAGACCTACAATACAGGAATATTCAAAGATATCGGACGTAATAAGAAGCGCAATACAGGAATATGTTTTAAATTTCGAAACAACTTCAGCGAAAACTGTTCTTGACAACGCTGCGGAAAAAGTTAACGCCATTTTAAAATAACAATTATTTTTCAGGGGGACAGAATTGTCCCCTTCTTTCTCTGGAGGAAATCATGACCGCAAATAAAAAATATATTCCTTATTTATTGATATTGCCGGCTCTGTTGATGTTGATCATGCTCACGATCTTCCCTCTCATATGGTCATTCTATACGAGCACCAGGGATATGACTCTGTTTGACCTGATGATGCATGGTGGAAGTAACGTTGGCATAAGGAATTACACGGATCTTTTCAAGGATTCATATTTTTGGAACGCATTGAAAAATTCTCTGATCTTCGTGGGAATTTCCGTCTTCGGGCAGGTATTTTTCGGAACGCTCCTGGCGAGTGTTCTGCATAGTAAGTTTATTAAAGGAAAGGGTCTTTTTAGAGCTATATACCTCATTCCATGGATAGCGAGCAGCGTTATCGTCGCTTACTCCTGGATATACTTTCTGGATGCTAATCTGGGATTTTTACCCTCTATGTCTTATAAATGGACTTTTCTGAACAGTATTGGACTCGGACGAAAGGACTGGCTGACGAATCCTTCGCTGGTAATTTTTGTATTAGCCGTCATCAACATCTGGAAGGGGACGGCATTTTCAATGTTGATGCAGTCGGCAGGATTTCAGAGCATTCCTGATTCAGTATACGAAGCAGCAGAGGTGGATGGCGCGAGTATTCTTCAAAGATTTTCAAAGATAACGTTGCCTCTATTGATGCCTTTTATTTTAATAAATCTTGTTATGACGACTATGATCACCTTCAATGTGTACGATATTATCCTCGTAATGACAGGTGGAGGACCGATGCACTCGAGCGAAGTCCTCAGTTTGTTCGTATACAACGTCGGATTCAATCAGGGAGAACTCGGTTATGCGGCGGCGGCTTCAACCGTATTACTGATAATGAATCTGGTAACTACAATACTGTATCTCAGATATATAAAACCTGTAGAGGTGAACTGACATGGCTAAAAAAAGAAAAAGAATAATTAAAATTCTCGCATATGGATTTCTGATACTCTGGGTACTCTTTTCTCTGGTTCCGCTGGCAACAATGCTGATAACGGCTTTAAAACCAGCAGATACCTTTATGAAGTATCCACCGGATTATTTCTCCCTGAAGCTGACCGGAGAGAATTTCAAGGTCGTATTATCCGATTCGAGATGGATCAAGTATTATTTGGATACTATCTGGATCGCTTTGTCCGCGTCGGCTATATCTGTCTTCGTTGGATCACTCGCGGCTTACTCCTTTGCGAGACACAATTTCAAGATGAAGAAATTTTTCATGATCTTCATTCTCGCGCTTCAGATGATTCCCGCGGCATCCATAGTCATTCCACTTTACAATATGTTCGCGATAATGAACCTTCTGGACACGTACCTCGTGGTAATTCTGGTGGATTCGGTAGGAACTATGCCCCTCGTCATCTGGTTGATGCGGGGATACTTCGCGACGATACCAAAAGAACTTGAGGAAGCGGGATATATAGATGGATGTTCAAATCTGCAGTCGTTCTGGAAAATCACTTTTCCACTCGCGGCGCCGGGAATCGCAGCTTCGGCAATATTCTCATTCGTCAGATCGTTCAACGATTACATAATCGCCAAAACGCTGGCGGGGGGGAGAGTAATAACCTACACCGTAGGATTGACGACCTTTTCGAATCAATACGAGGGAATAGATATGTCACTCGTTTCCGCGGCATCGTTCACTGCGCTGGTTCCCGTAATAATTCTGTTTGCAATATTCCACAAATACTTTGTCATTGGAATGACCGGAGGGGCGGTCAAGGGCTGAAAAGGAGATTTCTTTGAAAATACATTTAATCTGTCATACACACTGGGATAGGGAGTGGTTCTTCACCGCCGAATATACCAACAAACTTTTACCAAAATTTTTCGAAAATTTATTCGACAAAATGGAAAGGGATCGGGATTACAAATTCGTCCTGGATGGACAGATCCGTATCGTAATGGATTACTTGAATTCACTTTCTGAAAGTGAAAGGGAAGAAGCGAAAGATAAATTAAAAAAATATGCCACGAGGAAGCAACTTTTCCTCGGACCGTATATCGCACAAATCGACTGGCTGATCCCGGGATGCGAATCAACAGTCAGGAATATCGTCCTTGGATGCAGATATGCAGAAGAGTTCGGAAATTTGATGAAAGTCGGCTGGCTTCCGGATAATTTCGGTCAGTGTGGTCAGATGCCACAGATACACAGGCTGTCTGGAATCGACTATCTGGCCCTGTGGCGCGGAATAGAATTTTCTGAAGATAACGTGTGTACTGAATTCACCTGGCAGAGCAGTGATGGGAGTAGCCTGATTGGAAGCTGGTTCATCGATTCCCCCAGAAACATATTTAAAATAGGTGCGATTCCTGAAATAGCCGCAGAAAGAATAAACAAAGAAGTGGAAAAGATGAGGCCTTTCCTGAGTGGTGAAAATGTCATGCTACTGGACGGTTATGATCAGGATATCGATCCTGAAAATCCGATGGATTATCTCACCGGATTTGATAAAAGCGAATTGAAAATATCCGATCCGGAAATTTATTTTCGCAACATCGGACTTCAGAACAATTCCCTTCCTCTCGTCGAGGGGGAACTTCTGGACGGGAGATACGTCTCGGTATTTCCTGGAAAGCTGTCATCCAATGTATATCTCAAACTTTTGAATTATAATCTGGAAAATATTCTGACGAAAAAAATAGAACCCATCAACGCGTTCGTATGGAACTTATTCGGATCGAACTTCGGAGATGAAATCGATGATTTATGGGTAGAATTGATCACCCTTCAGATTCATGACAACATTTCGGGAGTCTCCGCGGACCCGGTGAACCTGAGAATGGAAGATAGGTATCTGGAACTTCTGGACGTTGCAGAAAAACTTCTTGAAAAAATGCTGACCGAACTTGGTGGTTATTTTAAAAGAGGTTCAACGATAGCGATAAATACCGGTACATTTCCGGTGAACCGAAGAATAATTGAAAATGGCAGAGAATACGGCCTGGAACTTCCCCCTCTTAGCTGTTGTTCTATAGATAAGAAGAAAATCAAAACCATCGATCTTTCAGAGAAAGAAGTTTCGGAATTTTTGTGGGACAACGAGTTCTACAGTTTCAGGATAAACCGTGACGGTACTATGCGGATAAAGGATAAAAAAACAGGCCGCGAATATTCAAACATCGGTTATTTTTCCGATGAAGCAGAAGTGGGCGATGAATATAATCATATGGGAATCGATTCGGGAGAAGTATTTTCGAGTTCTGGAAACAAAACCTCTATAAAACTGGAATATCGCAACGAACATTTCGCATCGATTTTGCTGGAAGGAAAAATGAAAATTCCCGGATTTTACGATGAAAAAAATCGAATGCGTTCCGAGGAGAAAAATGATCTCAATTATAAACTCGAAATAAAACTGAACAGGACAAGATTGATAGAAATAAAAATGAAAATAAAGAACATTTCGAGAGATCACAAGCTTTCTTACACTTTCCCCACCGGGTTTAAGCACCCGGAAGTTTCGGCAGAAATGCCCTTTGAAATAGTCCAGAGAAAAGAATATATGGATAACTCAAAGCCTCTTCCAGAAAACCTCGAAAAGATTCTCGCCGGGGCGAGGGAAACGGGTAAAGAGTACGAATTTCCCATGAAAGATTTTGTGAGTGTAAAAGATGAAGATGATCAATTAACGGTTCTCACAAAGGGACTGGTGGAATATGAGTTCAAAAATGACTGGTTGTATATCACATTGATAAGGGCCGTCAATTGTCTTTCGAAGAGAGAACTCAACACAAGATCTTCGGATGCCGGGCCCATAATTTATACTCCATATGCCCAGTGTTTGAGAGAAATCGAATATGAACTCGGTTTGATCGTTGGAAATGCCGATGAAAAAGAGAAAATCGAACTGATCCAGACTTTTCACAATCCGCCATTGCTGGTAGAAATTGAGGGGAGTTCCGGAAAGGGTGAAAAATTCGAACTGAATGAATCACAGTTGCCCGGAGAATTCAAAGTGACGGCAGTGAAGATGGCAAACGACGGATCGGGGATAATCGTGAGGGGATATAATCCGAAGCCGGAACCCTTGAATTTAACCGCGCCCGGGAGTGAGCTGGTCAACTTACTGGAACAGAATATTAAAACGATCGATGATCACATAAGAGTCAAACCCATGGAAATAATCACGATAAAAAAGCGTATGAAATCAAAAAAATATGAAAAAATTTCATCGAAGATAAAAATACTGAGCTCAATTAAAAAGGATTCGACGATCTGGAAAGCCTCACCGGAGGAAACGATAGAGAAAAAATATCTGGAAAAAATTCGTAAATTGATCCTCAAAGCCGAAAGAATCCTGAATAAAATAAAAGATGAACTGAAAAGTGGAGCCGATGAAAAAAATTACAGGCTGGAACTGAAATTGGCAAACACCGAGGTAGCTTTGATGGAACTGAAGCTGTCAGCCTTATACAATCAAAAACTCCTTGTGGAAGAAAAACTGGTAAAATCGATTGAAGAAGAAATAAAAAAAATATTTGAAGAAATCTGGGAACCCAGAATGAAAAGAAGATATCTGGGTTTCGTAGCGGACTGACAGCCAAAAGGGAATAAAAAAATGATCGATTTATCGAAGAAAGTTTATCTCAAAGGAAAAAGAACTGATTACGAAAAATATTGTGAAATTATCAGAAGAGAGTATTTCGATACCTTTGAGCACTATCAAAAGAATCCGGACAGAAAGATCATTCCGGGACTGACAAAAAAAGTGAATGAAGATGGAAAATACAGGGGTTTTTACGGTGATACGACAGTTTTTCAACTCGATGGAGAAGCTATAACCCGGATAAAAACCGCACAGGATTTTGTACACGAAAGAATTCCCGGACTACTCGCCCGGAGACTCGATCCGAATTTTTTTCACATCACGCTTCATGACCTTAACAACGAAAATGATGATTTTTCATCTATGTTCGGTCTGAGAGAGAGGGTGAAAGAGACATCGAAAAAGGCCGGGAAAATTTTCAGAGAGATAAACGAGTATATAACCGACAATCCGGAAGATAGATTCGCAAAAGTTGAATCCATCGGAATAGCCTCGGGCGGTTTTGTGGCGCTCATGATGGTTTTCCTGCCGTCAACGGAAAAAGATTACAGAATAATAATGAACCTGTACAATCTTTTCGATGAGATCGTTTATCTTAAGAATTTTCTGAGAATTCATCTGACCCTGAACTATTTCAATACGGAAAAATTCGGTCCTGATGAAATACGGAAGACGATGGAAGTCACGAAAAATTTCAAAAAAACATTCCGTTTAAAACTCGATTTACAACGTCTGGCGTATCAGACATTCACCGATATGAACAGTTATGAAACGATTTTTTCAGTGAAAGACTTCTGCCTTCCAAAGAAACGGGAATGAATACTGAAAAATGTGAAGAGACCCGGGCGTTCTATGAAAAAGCGGCATTTTCAGTGAGAACATCTATTAAAAAAAAGAATAGTTATCCGTTCTACGCATGGAATAATAAAACTGAAGTATCTTACTTTTTCGTTTATTCTGCGGGTGTTTTTCCGTTGAAATATCTCTTCATTATTACCTTTTCGATCTTCTCTTTGGAAACGGGTTTCATGAAGTAATAACCCTGAACTATGTTGCAGTCAAAATCCTTGAGAACCGCTATTTCCGATTCCTTTTCCACTCCCTCACTTATTATTTCCAGATCTATGGATTTTCCGAGTTTGATTATACCTTCAAGAAGATTCTTACCATTTGTGAAGGAAATCTTCTCGATTATACTCTTATCAATCTTGAGAATATTAACTTTAAGCGATGTCAAATAGGATAAAGAAGAATAACCCACTCCGAAATCGTCGAGAGCTATTTTGAGTTTCAGGGCTTTGAGTTTTTTTATGAATTCGGAAAAATATTCGAGATCATCGATCGTAGTATTTTCCGTTATCTCCAGAACTATTTTTTCGGGATTTATTTTATTCCTGTCGATTTGGGACCTGAGAAACTTCAGAAAGGATTCATTCAACTGAATGGGTGAAACATTTATGGCAATCCTTTTGTAGTCTACATTGTATCTGTCCCATTCATTGGCTATTTTGAAGATCTCTTTGATAACCCATTCTCCAATGCTGATGATTTCGCCTGTTTTTTCGGCTATTGAAATGAATTCATCCGGGGGAACGAGACCAAGTTTTTTGTTTTTCCATCTGAGCAGTGCTTCAATACCCACGTATTCATTGTTCGAGATATTGAATTGTGGCTGATAGTTCAAGTAAAATTCTTCATTGTTTATAGCATTTTTCAATTCCAGCTCGATATCAAGTTCCCTCTCCAATTTCTCTCTGATTTTTTCATTGAAGAGAACACAATTGTTCTTTCCCTTAGATTTTGCCTCGTTCAACGCTGAATCGGCATTTTTCAGAAGTTCTTCAAAATCAATTCCATCCTCAGGACTGAAAGCCACTCCTAAACTTGCTCGAATATTTATTTCCCTGTTATCCACCATAAAAGAGTTTCTGAATAAAGAATATATATATTTGCAAAACCTCTGAACCTGTCCTTTATCGGAATATTCTTTGATAAAAAAAATGAATTCATCCCCGCCGTATCTGCACAGAATAGCGTTCTCATTTGAAAGTTCAGATAAAAATTTTGAAATGGTTACCAGAAGTTTGTTTCCGAATGAATGTCCGTACAGATCGTTGACCCTCTTAAAATCGTCAAGATCGATGAATATTATGGCGCAATCTCTGTTCCCTGATTCAAGATATTTATCGACTTCTACGGATAGATATCTTCTGTTATTTATTCCCGTGAGAGAATCGTGAAAAGAATTGTATTCGATTTTTCTCTGATATTCTACGTTTTGAGTGACATCCGACAAAGAGCCCGCCAATTTTAAAACCTTTCCTTCGGAATCTCTGAGCGATTTTCCCTTTATTCTCACCCATTTTATCGTTCCGGATGAAATTTTAATCCTACATGTCACATCCACGTATTCCTCGATGCCATCTATCACTTTCACGATGAAATTTTTAAATTGAACGTTTTTAATATCGACCTTATCTTCAATTATCTCCAGGAATCTTTCCGAAATGAAAACATCACCCGATACTTTATCGTATTCCCAGATGACATCCTTAGCTCCAGCAACTGCAAGCGCATATCTTTCTTCCTTTGCGATCAATTCCTCTTTGAGTCCTTCAAGAACATTTATGTTCCGGGACTTTTTGAAAGATCTCAACTGAATGATGAGAATAATAAGGAAAAACAATACTATTACTGTTGACAGAAAAGTGACCTGAATAATCAGGGCGTCCCCGTACTTTTCTCTGTATGTCATATCCATTTTCCACTGTATATCCATAATATTGAGTGTCTCTTCGTTTTTGTACGAGATTTTATCGGAAGAATTATCGTCGTTTGTGTAAAAAACATTTCCCTTTGAATCGCGAAGCTGTATGTAATATCTTTCGTCGTAGTATTCATTGATAATTTTGCTTAAAAAATCACCGAGATCGATCACGGAAATAAAAAGACCGTTGAATTCACCGTTGTAAAAAATCGGCGCATTGGTGATAAAACCGAGAATGGAAAAATCGGTAAATTTCATTTCATATGGATCGTTTCCGGTAACTACATTTCCGTTTATAGCTTTTTCAACCGAAGAACTGAAT
>JASGMR010000057.1 GCA_030156385.1 Kosmotogales bacterium | reverse complement strand
ATAGTTCCCTAACGGTCTCAGTAAATGTATAATCAAAAGAAACATCATCACCATCAAAATAACGTTATAGTTCCCTAACGGTCTCAGTAAATGTATAATATGAAAAACTGAAATTAAGATTGATGGCCAGTTATAGTTCCCTAACGGTCTCAGTAAATGTATAATTTCTTTTGAGGTGAAAACAATGTATGAAAAGTTATAGTTCCCTAACGGTCTCAGTAAATGTATAATAAGAGCCACCGGTTTTATCCCGGCAATTATGTTATAGTTCCCTAACGGTCTCAGTAAATGTATAATAAAAAATCCATGCAATTCCGAGCCACAAACGTTATAGTTCCCTAACGGTCTCAGTAAATGTATAATGATGGCACGCCGTACCATAGTGAGTTTGGCAGTTATAGTTCCCTAACGGTCTCAGTAAATGTATAATTACAAAAGGAACTATATAAGGAAGCGGCTAGTTATAGTTCCCTAACGGTCTCAGTAAATGTATAATTAATTTTTTCATCTCCCCTTCCGGTATAGGGTTATAGTTCCCTAACGGTCTCAGTAAATGTATAATGAAGCATTGTTTGGTCCAGATAAAGTTAAAGTTATAGTTCCCTAACGGTCTCAGTAAATGTATAATAAAATCGCCTTCATAATCAGAATCCCGCAAGGTTATAGTTCCCTAACGGTCTCAGTAAATGTATAATAGATTTGTAGCTGATGTCACCGGAACTGTAGTTATAGTTCCCTAACGGTCTCAGTAAATGTATAATATCAAAAGATAAAAACCCCTGTATAAGCTGTTCTCAGGGGTTTTTATTTATTAAAAAACGGATGTAATAATCAGAATAATACAAGCTGATCGGCATTTTTCTTTTTGAGTTTTTTTACAACCTTCGGTTTTGAAACAAGAAATCCCATATTATTATACTGTTTGTCGGTTATCAAAAGATATCTCACCGATCCCTTTGCAGGAACGCTGAGTTTTAATCTATTCAAATGCTTTTCTATCGTGTCTCTTCCCCTGCAAATTCTCACATACACTGAAAATTGAAGCATATAATATCCATCTTTCAAAAGGAAATTACGAAATCTTGTATAAATTTTTCTCTGTTCTTTCTTAACCACCGGCAAATCGAAAAAGACTAATATTCTCATAAATCTCGGATTCTCACTACTCATAATCGTGCTGTTCCAGATCTACTAAATACGGTAATTTCAATACTTCATATTCCTTATACCTGACAGCGGTTGCATAGCTTTTTATAACCATATCGATACAACTCAGCACATTAAATACCTGATCATTCATTTTCATATTCACATTGAGTATCTTCACAAGTTCCATTCTATGATCCTTTGAAAACACGTCATCTTTTTTGATTCTCTGTGAGGTCCAGAGATCAACAATCGGTCTGAACGGCTCGATAAAATCGTCGGCCAGATTAAAACTATTGAGTTCACTTCTGTGATGAACTCCAAAAGATGGAACAAAACCATAAGATACTATAGAACGAGCTATGGCAGCTCTTAAAATGGCATATCCATAATTTAATGATGCATTTATTATGTTCTCTTCTTTGCGGTTAAATTCTCCGAACAAATAGGAAAAATATCTTTTCGCTGAAAAGGCCTCGATATTTTTTGAATCTCCCGAAAGAACCAACTCATTATAATTGTGAATATCCATCCAGTGTTCACTTTCATTTATTTGAAGACACAATGCCTGATTTATGATCTTTCTTTTTATTATTTTCTGCCAGATTCTTTTTTTAAAGGGTTCGGACTGGTTTACCTGCATCTGAACGACTTTGGCCTGACGACTATGAGTATTAAACGGCAACATTATCCCACAGGGAAAATGTGTTTCATCACATTGATACATTACAACGCCGGTTTCAGACAATTTCCTGAGTAGTTGTGATGTGATGGTTGTCTGAAGATCTTCCACGATCAAGACACTTATATCTTCAATCGGAAGAGTATGATCTATCTCCTGTTTAATAACGATCTGATCGTTCTTTAAACTCAATTTAGCAGGATTGGATATTACGATGGTTCTCCAACTCATTTGAATGTTTTTCTTTTTTCTTTTTTCACTCTGTGATAATTTCCAAGAACATCTACATAATATTTTATGAATTCATCACAGGTTTTTACCCCGGGCCTCTCCACAATAGAAGATTTATCATGCTTAATTATAGATACTGAACCCGTCTTTCTGTCCAGACCTACAAAGTATCCAAATATTTTTTCTCCTTTTTTATTTATCTGTAACAAATCATTATAAAATATTGAAAATTTAAAATCGTAAGATTCATCCATTATATCCCAGAATTCTTCGCTTTTATTCGCTGCAATAGCTCTTTCCGGCAATTTATCTTTTATTATATCTTTTTTATATATCGGAACCAGGTAATATTTCCCGCTTTTTTCAAATACATCAACCCTTTTAAGACTGTTTTTAGCATTCTCTGCGAATCCATTGTTTATTTCTATGGATTCTGTTTTCACTCCCTTGGTCAATATTTTTACACTTTTAACCCGCGGCCCTCTTGTTCCATCGTTTGTCGGCTTATAAAATGGTTCTTTAAAAGCTTTCTTTTCATCTCCATCGTTTTCTTCCAATTTTTTCTTAAGTGCTTCATACAGTTTTTTATTATTATCGCGGTCATACATCGCTTCTAATTTTTCAGGCTTGAGTTTTTCCATAGGAATTTTTTCTATGTAACCCTTTTCCCCCTTATCTGTTTTTATTTTTATATTCCTTTTTCTTGAATACACTGTTTCTCCATGGACCTTGCCCGATATTTTTCTAATGGGCATTCTGGAAACAAATACCGGTTTAAGCTCCGATAATTTTTCTTCATCGTAGGAATCCAGATTCAATAAATTTATTCTCTGCCTTGGATCATCACTCAATCTGGCTTTCAATTCTTCTCTGAAATGTTCCCACGGCTGAGGAAATTTTTCAAATAAATTCAAACTGAAAAGTGCATCATTAAGATTCTCATTATTCATATCGAAAATAATTTCGGGTAGTTTGTCCTTTGTGAAATTTTGAAGTTCATCATCGTTTATTCCTATTCTGGTTAGATTTTTCTTCAACTCTTTTTCCGGCATTTCTGCATATATTTTCAGAAGATTTTCTCCCAGTTTATCTCTGTGATATCTGGAATCCAATTTTCCATAATGATATGATATTTTATTTATCAATCCTTCTGTTGTTGCTGCAATTATGGAAGCATCGAGTGCATGATGTAAATCGCTTTCTTCTCTGTTTTTCGTCAATCCCCACATATATCTCAATTTTGACGTTACCCAACCATTAATTGCAATCACTTTTCTTTGCCATATACTGTCGGAAAATTTCAGATTATTGTTAATGTATTTCATAATGTATCTGGTTATATATCTCGTGTCATTCAAATTTCTCGCCTTAAATTCGGAAGTCTCTTCGGGAGATAGTTTTTTCTTGAGTAAATTCAGTTTTTTTCTGTTATTGAATTTTCTGCTGTTAACCCAATTTATGTATTTGCTCCATCTTTCATCATCTTGACCAAAATATTCATAAGGCGTTTTATTTCCCTTGTTTTGATTTTCAGAAGCAAATACGAGCACTTTATTGTCAAAGCTATCATCAAAAGTTCTGCTGTACGGAAGAATGTGGTCGACTTCTGCATATCCTGATTCAAAGAGTCTCTGAATATCAATTGGTTTTAAACTATAAGCACATTTATTGTCCTGTTGTTTCCAGAGGTTATATTTTATAATATCATCTCTTGATACTTTGGAAGAATTGGCCAGTTCTTTTATTTCCTCGGTTGCCCTTTCGTTTTCCGCTCTGTTTCCTTTTTGAATTTTTTCTATTTCTCTCCTCTTTTCAAAGGACTTTACCAAATCTCTCGCCAATTCTATATGAACTCTCGCCGGTGAACCGTATTTATCTATAACTGCATTCACGACTTTTCTTACCTGCGAAAGGCTTCTTTTTACTACAGGATTAGTCAGTTGATATTTTTCAAAGTCTATAACCGGTAGTTTATAATTCTCTGTTTTTTCATCCGGATTACTGAAATCTATTCCCGCCAGGGAGCAAGCCTCATCATAAGATTTGCCATTTTCCATGTGTGGTATCAACATTCTTAATGCCTTCAACGACAAATTAGAATGTCCCGAAAGGTTCACACAAAGTACGGATTCTATCACTTCCCCTTCAAAACCCTTTTCTTCTAAATATTCTCTGATATCTTCATCTGTTTTTCTGAGAGTGAGCGCACAGGCAATTTCATCGATTTTTTCCGGCCTTTCCAATAACTCATTCCATATTCCGCCTGGGATAGCTTTTTTTAAAGAATGATACCCCTTTAGTTCTATGAAAGTATCGTTTTCAATATCTTTATCTTTTTTTGCCTTTTTATTTATATTGAACTTATCTTCATCTTCCAGATTCAATTCCTTTCTTAATCTCTTATAAGTCAATTTTCTTGTTTTGAAAGCATTTTCCTTCACGATATCTCTTTCTTCTGCAGTCAATTTTCTTAATTTTTCCTCTTTGGTGGTATTTATGATTCTTAAGTTATTTATCAATTGTAATAGTCTGAAATATTCGGCAGTAAAACTGTTTCTCGGTGCTCTGAGTTCATCTTTGAAAAAAGTACATCTGCCAACCATTTTCTCTATCTGTTCTTTTGAGGCATATGGTTTTTGAAATAACATTATATCCAAATACTCTTCTTTGAATTCATCGCCCGTGTATATGTTCCCCAATTTTTTTTGATTTTCAAATAAGATATTTATTTCCTCTTCATGAAGTGATCTCAATATCGTTTTTGAATAGTCACCGGTAGTATTTCTTTTTCTTTCACAGAATTGTTCATCCTTTGAAATCATTTCTCCCACTGTTTCATAATTCTTTTCACAAAGCATTCTTTTTAATTGTCCTGCTCCTTTTGTTAACTTGCCGGACTCCTTATCATCTTCTTCGTTCGATTTTCGATTGCTTTTAAATCCTCTGTGTTTTGCGATATGTGTCAACACTCTTGCCCATTCTTTATTGTTCAGCTTTCTCCTTAATCCTTCTTCTCTAAGTTTCCATGGAGACAGGTCATCCGGACCAAGAAGATAAAGATTTTCAAGCTCTTCTTCTGTGATCAATTCTCTTTGCACAAACAACTCTTTTATCTTTCTCATACGGGCAGCTTTTCTTCTGATTCTTCTTCTCGCTCCCCTGGCATTTCTTCTTTCTGCAGCAAGGGTTTCTCCTTTATTGTTTTCTACCCCGTTGAATAGCCTCACTCCAAGATCTTCTATTCTTTTTTTATCCAAGTCAATTACTGCCCAACCCACAGAAGTAAAACCGATATCCAGTCCTAAAATATAACTCATAATTGTCCCCCTTACAATTATTAGAATATATCCAGAATATAAAAGGATACCCCAACTTAAATAGTTGGGGAATACCTTGCGGTTGTTTTTTTACCTTATTATAGTAACCAAACAGCCTCAGTAAATGTATAATTAACATATATTAACATCATACAAATCCATTGTCAACTATATCTTTAAAATCGGAATAAATTTATAGCTTATTAACTTATACTCGGCATTGACACTCATTATCTTAAATAATACACTCGTTATTAACAAAAACTTCTCTGCTGAATTTTCCCACATACAAAACACAAATTGGTTTTTAATGGAAACAATGATACTATGATCAATTTTTACTAGTGATAATTAAAACACTAATAAAATATAGTGTGATTTTTTTCAGTCTTTTCAATTCATATTAAGTACTTCATTTGCTAGTTGGTCGATTGTTTTTCTTTCGTACTCTTTTTTGGTTATTATTTTTTCGATTTCCGAGTCGATTATTTTTATTTCTTCGTATGTTAATTCGTAAAGTTTGTAGACTATTATATCCATTGTATTTTCAATGAATTTATTATAGTTATCTTCAATGGATAAAACTAAATCTTTGAATATTTCATTTTCATCAAAATATTTCATAACTGGTATTTCAAGCATAAATACTTTTCGTAGTTCTCTTCCTTTTTTCCCGAGTGAAGGAAAGTTATTTTTAAAAATACTAAAAAATAAATTAGAATTTAAAAAAGAAACCAAATAATGTAGGTTATTTCCGGTCACTATATAGCATTTATTATTTGTATAATAATTGTTTTTTTTGTCAAAATAGAAAGAAGATTTTTTAGTTATCACATTATAAATTATTTTTTCTTTTTCAAATTCATCTAAATAAGCACAGTTTCTTAGATTGTATGGAGTAATACCTTTGTCATACCTTTTGTTTATTTCTTCTAAATAATTATTTAAATACACTTTGATTATTGGATAATTATTTTTAACGTCAATCGGGCTTGTATATATTCCATTTTTTTCATGGCCATTATGAGTATTTATAAGCCATTTATCAGCAAATTCAGCTTTATATTTTTTAATGTCTTTTCCCCTTAAAAGAGGTTTTATTATTTTGGAATTTCTTGGATCTTTTCGTATTAATTCATCTTTTTTATTTCCATCAATAATGAATGCTTCATTGAATCCTGTTTTTATCCCATAATTTATTGATATATCCCAATTCTTCAAAGGTGTTCCAAATTTTTCTATTTTTTCTTTTATTCTCTGTTCTTCATTTGATATGATTATCCAGCTATTTGGAGATAATTTATTTATTTCTGCATTGTTTTTTTCAACATAACTTTCAAGAGATGTTTTGTTTATGAAATCATCTTGTATAAGGCACGCATTAAATTTTTTTTCATCTGTTTCCATTTTTCTGAAGAAAAATAGATTTGTATCTACCGTTGCATCTTCAAAGATTTTATGTCCTGTGAAATCCACAAGTTTTAAAGGTTTTGTATTGTTTATGAAGAATCCTCTCAATTTCTTCCCATAGGCTGCCCTCATCCATTTATTGGAAGTTATATAACCTAATATTCCTTTATTCCTTTTAAGTAATTGATAACCTTTTTCATAAAAAAGGCAGTATATATCCCCGGTACTTGTATGAGTTTTATAATTCTCTTCTTTGTATTTTTTAGCCAGTTTTCCTGAATCTCTCTGGAGTTGAATATAAGGTGGATTTCCTATGACTATATCGAATCCTCCATTTTTGAATATATCTGGATATTCTTCTTCCCAGTTGAATTCAGTCGAAAGAAGTGAATCTCCTGATTTTATGTTTGAATCCAAATTAGTAAGTTTTTCTCCCTGTCTTGCCGAATTAAGCCAGAGAGAAAGTTTTGTTATTTCTACAGATTCTTTGTTTTTATCCACACCATAAATACAGTTTTTCAAAGCACTATTTGTTGGGTCGAATAATCCTATCTGATTATCATCAAGTGAATTTATCCTCTTATTCACATCCTTACTTACTTCAACCAAATAAGATAACGCTTGAATTAGAAATGCTCCTGAACCACAAGCGGGATCCAAAATTTTTATTTCAAGAATTTTCTCTTGGAGTTTTTTTAAAGCATTTAAATATTTGAATGTTAATGAACCTTGTTTGTATGAAGTCTTTTTCGTTCTTCTCTTATCATTATTTATTTCCTCTTGTGATGGTTCAAAATCGCTTTTTAATCCGCTGTTTCTGAATACTTCTGTTTTTCTCTCTTCTATCCATTTTCCAACTGAATTCTCAACTATGTATTTTGTAATAAACTCAGGGGTGTAATATATTCCATCTCTTTTTTTTATGTTTTCAATTTTTTCAAAATTATTTTTTATATCCTCTATATCCGCTATTGTTTGTTCGAATATATGCCCTAAAACATAAACCCCTACCTCTGTACTAAAATCATAATTAGAAAGATCTATTATTTTGTCTATTATTTCCTCTGATATTTTAAGATTATTTATTGTCTTATCTTCTTTGAATAACCCTCCGTTATATGCTTCGATTCTTTTTGATAGATTTCCAGTATTTATGTCAACAAACAATTTTTTGAAACGTTCCCATATGCTAGGATTTAAATAACTGTTTTTTGCTTCTTCTTTCAATTTCTGAGTTATACCAGACGGAAGCAACCCTTTATCTTCGGCAAAGAATATGAAAAGAAACCTATCCATTATTTTTTGAGTTTTTTCAAACGCTATGAATTTATCTATGTCATTGTTTGTTCTTATGTCTTCATAAAGAAAATCTCGGAGTTTTCTATATTTTCCATAGAATTCTTTTGTTATATTTTCCTGTCTTCTTAATGATCCAATAAGAAGTTTTTTTATTTCTGATTCTTTTTCTTCAGTTACTAAATTATTTCTGTTGAAGATGTAATAAAATTCTTTTATTTCATTTAGCTTGTTTATTGGATCACTTAAGCTATTCAATCTTATAAGATAGTACTGCTCCATTCTCGTTTCTGTATAACTGTAAAGCCTTATTTCATCGAGATTTGACACAATTACCCATTCGCACCCCCTTATCTTGTTCGCATAGTCAAATGCCTGTTCTATAGGTGTCCTTTTGCCATTTGCTCTATTTTGTCGTAAATCGAGATTTAAAAGAGGTCTTTTGAGTTCAATTACTGCTTTAGTCTTATTTTCATCGTGTGAGTATATTCCAAGGGAACCGTCGGATTTTTTTGAATCAACGTTTGTCTTATTCTCTATTTTCATGTACCATTTATCCAAAGAATCTGCTACAGTTTTATATCCAAGAAATCCAGAAAAAATTTTATTTAAAAAATCTCCTTGAAGACTTTCTTCATTTTCATTATGAAATATACTCGAACTAGTAAGTTTCCCCCATTTAGAGATTATTGAAATGTTACTGAGAAAATTATCATCAAAATAATATGATTGAATCTTTTTACCCAAAATTTTCTTATTGAACAAATTTGAGTTATCCATCATATAACCTCTTTTCTACTATTTTATTTGTCGTTAAAATACAGAAAAGGCTATAATTTTCAGTTAATAATATAAATAAATATTATATAAAATTTTTATTCATTATATCATTGTTATGAACAAATGCCAAAATAAATTAATACAATATATCGTTATTATTTTCTATATTTAAAGTAATCTAATTTTGAACGACTGAATTTTTCACACAACGGTCCTTTTTTATCACATCCTTTAAATTCACATCCCCTGAACTTCCCTCTTTATTTTCTATGATAAATCGATGAGTGGTGAAAAGTGGTGGTTATACATTCTCCTCTTCGTAATCAGTGAGTTACAAAAGCGATGATATATGTCTACAATATATAGCTATGAGAGATTTTATATGTTTTCAATGAGGTAATCGATTGTGTTATATTATATATAAGGCTTACAGAAGTTTTTGTGTTTTGAATGCAGATATTTTTCTTTGAAAATAAGTGAGAAAATTATCATGTCGTTGAAAAACCATCATCTCGGTTTGATTCCTGTAATCGCCTTGTATTCTATTTCATAGACGTCACATACCTCAGACATGATAAGATGATAGCTTTTTTTGTATGTGTCATAGTTTATCGAAGTATGAGTGTGAATTTTAAGAGATTTTTTTTACTCATATATCAGCGGAATTTTTTTATACACTTTTTCTATCAGCTTATCATAAATATATATAAAAATATCTATAATAGTTATATATAAAGGATTATAGAATTTACATAAGCTGATAATTCACTCAAAAAAGCTGATAGGAGCTGATAGTTTTACACATTCGTAATAAAAAAACTCCCCTTTTTAGGGGGAAGTTCTCATTTGAAATCATTTTCTGTCTGCATTCTCATTCGTTTGGGAACATCTTAATACCCTTCGATTATGTCACGGGGTTCAAGAAGCAGCAGAAAGGGGAAACTGATTTGTGGTTGACCATTGTAATGGTCCTTGGAAAACGAATACAGAAGAATTGTCAACCGGGTCAACTCGTTGTCAACTGCTATAATATAATGTATAAGCCACTCATAATAGTTTGGTTGACAAGTTGACGTAAAATCTGGAGAGCAAAATGTTTTTTTAGGATGATGATGAGTCATCATCATCCTCTTTCTCCGTTTTTTATAAAACCGGTCAACTCGGTCAACTTGTCAACTGAGAGGCTGTATCCCTTTATTCATGAGCAAAACATCAGTTGACCTTCGGTTGACAAATTCCCGTTCAGTTGACAATTGCAGGGAACTTAGAAGAAAGCGTCAAGGGTGAAGGGTGGAGGGTACAGAAGGAACGGCATAAAAACAATGGTTGAACGGTAGCTGAACGATGGCAAAGAGGTTGGGAAGCAGTGGGAAAACCGTAGAAAAAGAGGGTTAAGGATACAGGGTGCAGAAGGAACGGCATAAAAATAAGAGGTTGAACGGTAGAAGAAAAGAAAGGGTAAAAGGGTACAGGGTCCAGGGTACAGAAGGGACACCATAAGATAATAGAGAAGTAGAGAACAGAGAATAAGGCCAGGACACACACACAAAGAGAACGAAGAACAGCGAACAGATAACATAAATAAGATAAAAATAAAAATTACCTTCTTCTTTTTAATACCTTGAATCGCGCATGAGGGGGTGACACCCCTCTTTTTTTTAGTATAAAAACGGTCCTTCTGCATTTTAACGATTTGACATAAATGGTGTCCATACCTCTTTTATCCCATAACACCGTATTTTTTACCATCGGAAGTTGTTGCAAAATATGCAACAACTGAATTCTGATCAAGTTCCTTTTCTTTAAAGATATTATTTATGTACCTGGATATTACTGATTTATCTCTCTGAAATAAATCGCACATCTGTAACCGCGTCAACCAAACTGTATTTTTATCTATTGAAACATCAATTTTCTGTTCTCTAAGCTTTTCAGCTTTTTTGTTCTTGAACTTTTTAAACCTGTTATCAATTGCCCGTTCTCTGTTTTCTATAGCGCTTTTCAGCCTTTAGGCATTTCCGCTTTTGAGTTTTTAAGCAATAGCTGGACAATGGCTAAGCAATAGTTAAACAATCGTTCTACTACCGCTTCCCTATTGTTGGTCAATCGTTCAGCAACGGTCAGGTCACTGTTTTTCGATCTCTTTTTTCTAATGGCAGATCTTTTACTTTTTTTATGTATCCCCTAAGCAATACGAAGGAAACGATGACCGCCACCACATCGGCAATGGGTGTTGACCAGAGGATACCATTCAAACCGACAATTCCGTTGAGCAGAAACATAAACAGAACATCTGTCGTTCCTTTGCGCAACAATGAAATTATGAGTGGATTTTTCTTCTGTCCAACAGCCTGAAAATAGGTGATGCAGATAAAAAGAAATGCTGAAGTCGGCATAGCGAGGCAAATGATACGCAGAAAACGGCTCCCGTAATTTATTGTTTCGGCATCGGCGATAAAACAGCCTACAAGAGGTCTTGAAAAAATCAACGCGATGATCATACAGGAAAATGACAGTACCGCCGCAATCACGGCAGAAAATTTTATCGTTTCCCGCATGCGTTTATAATTGCCCTTAGCGTGGTTATAAGCGATCAGAGGCAGAATCCCCTGACCGAGTCCCTGCGTCAGCGCAAAAGCGGTCAGATTGATTTTTTTCGCAATTCCAACTCCCGCAAGAGCCACCGCGCTATAGCCAGAAACCAAAATATTTATCACACTGTTGGACAGGGTCGATAACAATGACAGACAGCAACTGGGCAGTCCCACGAGAATAACCTCTTCTGCTATATCCTTTCTGAAACTGTTTTTTGATATTTTCAGTGAAACGACCGTATCGGAACGTCTAACACAAATATAGGAAAGAAAATAACAGGTTGCCACGGAATTACCGATCATAGTTGCAATAGCCGCACCTTTGATTTCCCATCCTAAATATAAAATCATAACGGGATCAAGTGCTATATTCACAAGAACTCCCAGGCTCATACCGACACCGGCGTGAAGCGCACTTCCTTCAGCACGTACGAGATATGCGAGTAAGGGATTCAGTGCGGTTGCAGGTCCGCCGATGGAAATAGCCCATATTACATAATCCTCTGCGTACCGGTAAGTCATTTCGTCTGCACCAAAAAAGTATAATAAAGGTTCTCTGAATAAATAGATACACAAAGAATAGATCACGGCTATGGTTATTCCAGACCATATACAAAACGATGATACGACTTTGGCGTTATCTTTTTCGCCTTTGCCCAGAAAACGGGCGATCAAACTGGCTCCTCCAACTCCAAGCAGGTTGGCTATCGCGGTATAAACGAGAAAAAGTGGCAGGCACAGGCTGAGCGCGGCAATTTGATATGCATCGTTCATCCGGCCAATGAAGTAGGTATCGGCGAGATTGTATACGATCGTGATCAATTGACTGATTATCGTAGGCACGACAAGCGCCGCAACCGCTTTCGGTATGGGTAGTGTTTCAAATATGGCTGTTTTTTTATTGCACGTTATATTTTTCGTGTCGTCAGTCATTTCTCAACACCACGAGCTTCTGAATGTAGCTGTTAATAACAAGATTATGGTCTTCGTCCATGCTCACATCACAACACCGTAAAAGTCCCCGGCTTTCAGCGATAAAAAACCAGGTAATGCGTCTCGAAAATCATGTAAAAGAGGAGAATTCACATAATCTTTTTCTTTCAGCAACTTCGTCACAGTTTTTGTGATAATATCAATTATTAAAGCTTCCTGTATAATATCAATCCTCCAAAACTAACCCGTTAGTTATTATAGCAAACAAAAATCTATCAATCAATTCTGAAAATATAATGCGTCCCGATCGAAAATACCGACTGTAAAAGTTCTTCAAATGATGAAAAATGGACCGAATGAAATGAAATTAACGGTATCGGGAAAAATCCCGGTAAGCAGATAATTTTGCTTTTTACAAAAAAAAGAGACGGCAATAAGCCGCCTCAATATCATAATAGAATTATTTTTTTAATATATCCAGTCTTTAACACCGGTCTCTTCTTCAGGAAGAGCTTTCAGATAATCTGAAAGTTGCTCGGCAAATTCAGTGTAAGATAACGACTTATCAGGATTATTCGGACTCCAGCCCTTCCATCCATGTCCCTGATTTGCTCCAAAATCGAAAGTAATCGTTGAAACAGGATTTTCTGCTGAATCAAGGAAATCCTTGAGAAGATAAACAGCTTCGTTCAAATAGTAATTATCCATATCACCTACGGCTATATGAACTTCGCCGTTTAACTTAGGTCCAAGTGTTTCCCAGTTTTGTTGTATTATATAATCAATATCATAGTTTTCTTTCCAATATTCGGCTACCTCTTTGTCAATTACACCGGTTTCCTTATCCCAGAGAGGTACAACATATCCATCTTCTCCCTTAGGACCAAACAAGGCATCCCAAACATCCCATTGTCCACCTGATTTGCTATTCGTTCCGCAAGCCAGTTCATAGAGGTTTTCCTGCTTTACCGTGTAATACACATCACCATGAGTGCTTCTACAACTCGGTACTTCGTTAAATACCCAGTCACCCCCAGTGAAGTATGCATTTTCATCTTCATAAATATTCACTAACTGGTGATAATTGAAATCAACAGAATCCGGGTACCATACATAGGTCATTCCAAAATCATCCGGATACCAGACCTTCATGGCGAAAGCTTCCCATCCACCTGTTGAACCACCAGCAAGAATCTTCCCCCAGGACTCCTTGACGATGTTGAAATTATCTTCAAGATATGGGATGAGTTCTTCCATGATAGCATCACCATACGGTCCCATATTCGCCGTATTAACCGAATAGGATGTGTCGTAATAAGGATTGGCATCCTGGAAATATACTACCACCATCTTCGAAGTATCAGGTGAAGTCCAGAACTTATAGAACTCGTTGTTCTCATCTTCTTTAAATCCCATCGGAGCTTTTGAGCCCGGAAAATGGCTCTGCAGGTACAGAACAGGATATTTTACATCGGGATTATCGTAATATCCTTCAGGCAGAAGAACAGTGGCACCTAAATACATGTCACTTCCCCAGAATTCGGAAACCGCATCACTCTTTATTTTCACATATTTCACATAATCGGTATCCTGATAATTCCCCTGATGTAATACCATACCTTCTGTCAATTCATAGTCGGGAAGGATAACATCCGAGATTTCGAGATCAAAATTCGAATTACCACTTCCATCAATAACAATTTCTTTGGC
>JASGMR010000056.1 GCA_030156385.1 Kosmotogales bacterium | reverse complement strand
AAATTCTACTTTTTTCTCCATTTTTTCTCTGTACCCTTCATCATTTATTCCAGAGAGATTTATTTTTACGTTCAGAAGAGCAGATAAAATTGAAGTTCTAAGCATTAAAGCTGCTACCAGTCCATCGGATTCCGCATTTTTATTTCCATTTTTAACAACAAAATCTGCAGCATCAAATAATTCCAACGCTTTTTCCGCTATGGCCAAAGGAGTTTCTATTGCTTTTTTGTATGCTTTTTGGATTTCTTCTTTGCGATATTTCTTTTCTTCCTCAGTTGTTTTTGGTAGTTTAAAGCAATCGAGAACATTCTGGAATGACTGACTGTCTTTCTGTATGTCTTCCAGAAAATCATTTCTTACGAGTCTTGTTTGTTCGATTATTTTTTGCATCTGATCGTTAACCTGAAGATATTTCTTTTTCCCGATTGTCAGATTAGCCACCATCTCTATCAGTGATGTTCCCAGTGAAGCACTCAGAGCAGCTACACTTCCGCCACCGGGTACGGCATCCTTTGAAGCCAACTTTTCTATGAATTCATTGAGTTTTAATTCTTTCATTTTCATCCCACCTATTCGTTTATGATATTAATTATTTCCTGTGTTACTTTACCATTTGAAAATATCATCTGTTCCGTTTGAAATGGGGTTATTTCGCTGCCACTCCAATCCGTTATTTTTCCTCCTGCCTCTTTGAGTATAAGATACCCTGCAGCAATATCCCATGGATGTATATCCTTTACTATAAAAGCGTCGCAATACCCCGATGCAACATATGATGAATGCAATGCTGCCGCACCAAATAATCTCATTCTTCTGACCTTCCTGTTGAATTTATTCAACAAATTCAGCTTATCGAAATTGGAAATCCCGAACATGATAATACTTTTCTTTAATTCTGAATTTTCCGATGCTTTTATTCTTCTTCCATTCAGATAGGCCCCTTTTTCCTTTTGAGCATAAAATAACTCTCTTGTAATTGGATTTAAAACAAATCCGAATACAGGTTCTTCATTTTCATAATAGGCTATGGATATAGCGAAGAAGGGAATTCTGTGAATAAAATTTACAGTACCGTCTATGGGGTCTATTATCCAGAGATTTTTATTTTTCCATTTTTTTATTTTGTCCATTCCATTTTCTTCCGCGAAAATGGAATCTTGGGGAAATTCCTTTTTTATTTTTTGAATTAAAAGATCTTGTAATTCAAAATCAAACTGGGTTACCAGATCAAATTCATCCTTTTTTTCAGATATTTTTCTCTTTTCAAGATAAAAGTCCGTGAGTTTAAGCCCGGCCTCTTTTATTAATTTTTCAGTGAATTCAAATTTTTTCATTATTCTCCTCAAATAATAATCAGCAATATTCATTCATTTTTTAAAATCAAACTTCTCTTTTCTTTATCGAGCATTACTTTTTTATTCACGTGTTTGAATTTTATTTTATCGCCCTTTATAAGTTCGTATGTTGTAGTTTCTTTATTTATTATAATATTTAATATATTGTTTTTATAGTTGATCATGAAACTGAAGCTTTTCCATCTATCGGGTATATCCGGATTGAATGACAGTTCATCTTCGTAGGTTCGCATTCCCGCAAATCCAAAAACTACACAGAGCCATGATCCTCCCATAGAGGCGGTGTGGATTCCCCATTTTGAATTTGAATGCTTATCATCCAGATCCGTTCTTACATTTTCAAAAAAATATTCGTACGAAAGCTTTTTTTCTCCAACCTCGTTTCCCACTATACTGAATATACTTTTCGAAAGTGATGAATCATGAGTGGTGATTGAGTTGTAATAATGAAAATCTCTTTTTTTCTGTTTCAACGAGAACTTGTCACCATGAAGAAACTGAGCGAGCACGACATCAGCCTGTTTACATACCTGATATCTGTATATTACCAGAGGGTGGTAATGTAGCAATAACGGAAACTTGTCTTTGGGAGTGTTTTCCAAATCCCATTTTTCCTTATGAAGGAAAGAATCATCTTGTGGGGTTATTCCATTTTCTCCGACCTCCGGTAAATAAATATTTTCACTTATTTTTTGCCATTCATCCACTTCAGTTTTTGATAATTTAATTTTTTTTATAATTTTTATATAATCATCTTTATAATTGTTTTCAAGCCATCTTGATGTGTATGCAGCATATTTCAAATGTTCTTTTGCCATCAGGTTAGTATAATAATTGTTGTTTATGAGGGCCGTGTATTCATCCGGTCCGGTCACACAGTTTATACAATACTTATCATTTCTGAGTGGATCTTTTGAACTCATCTCTTCCCATATTCTTGCCGCTTCGAACAACATTTCGGCACCATATTCTCTTAAAAAATCATAATCTTCGGTTGATTCTACATATTTTTTAAGAGCATGACAGATATCGGCATTTATATGAAATTGTGCGGTCCCCGCTGGATAATACGCCGAACTTTCTCTTCCGGATATAGTTCTCCACGGAAAAAGAGCTCCTTTTGTAAAAGCAAGTTCTCTTGCTCTTTTCCTTGCCTGTGGAAGAATATTATATCTGAATTTCAGAAGCTCTCTGGCTATTTTTGGATTCGTGTACAAAAAAAACGGGAACATGTATATTTCTGTATCCCAAAAATAATGTCCACTGTATCCCTCACCGGATAATCCTTTTGCACTAATATTTGTTTTGCCGTTTTTTCCAACATATTGGAGCAGATTGAATAGATTAAAATTCAATCCCTGGCTGGTTTCAGGATCACCTTCTATTTTTATCGATGAATTTTCCCAAAAATTCTTGAGGTAATTTCTCTGCATTTTTTTAATTTCTTCAAAGTTCAATTCGGCTGTTTTTTCAAAGCTTTCTTCTGAATATTTCACTAAATCAGTTTTTTCCTCAAGCGGGAAAAAATAATAACCTGTCTTTTTTTCTACACTCTTTTCCTGTCCTTCATTAAGAAAAAAAGTGGCGACATGATTGCCATTTTCGAATTCTAATCCGGAACACTCTACCTTTTCTTTAACCACTATTGAAAGGTCACTGTTTTTTGTTTTATAGAGTTGTGTAAGGCTTTTATCGGCGACTTTTTGCTTTTCCAGGAGAAGTATTTCGGCTGAATTACCGTTCTCTACCCGAGGGTCATTCGTTTTTTCAAAATCGTTATTTTTCAGTTGTAATCCGGTTTTTAAATTTATTTCTGCAGAACCGTGTAACATTTTTATGGAAATCTTATATATACAGAGATTTTTTTTAATGAAAGAAACTATTTTAAGTACCCTCAATCTGAATCTTTTTCCCTTGCTTGTTTCATAGGTAGTTTCTCTTTCAAGATATCCCTCTCTCATATTGAGAGTTCTTTTGTGCTCTAATATCTTTGTCTTCCCCACTTTTATTTTTTCGTCGTCAACAGTCAATTCTATGTTATTTGAATCAACATTATTTATCATTATTTCTTTTTCTTCAGGATACCCATAGGCCCATTCGCCATATTTTATTCCAAACACTTCATAAAAACCATTTATAAATGTTCCCCTTTTATGAGGAAAATCTTCTGAATATCCTTCTATGAAATTTCCTCTTATTCCCAGAAATCCATTTCCTATAGTGAAGATACTTTCATGAAGCTCATTTTCCCTTTTTTCGATTTTTTTCTCATCTATTTTCCAGATATTTGTACAGTCCATTCTTCCCGACCACCTCATTTACTTCTTACATTATATTATCATAAAAAAATTAACAGTTTTAAAAGGCCCGCATTGTATAATAAATTTCAGGAGTGTATTCATGAAGAAAAAAAGTATCTTTTTAGAATCGGAATTTCTATTTGTTAATTATTCTATTTTGGCATTAACCGCTATTTTGAGTCAGTTTTATAAATTCAGGGGTTTCGGTGATTTTCAAATAGGTGTGCTGAATGCTGCATTGCCGGTTATGTCATTGATAACCAACGCTCTGTGGTTTAAAGTTATTAAAAAGTTTCAGGTTAAAACACTTATCGCTCTTTTAAGTGTTTTTTCATTTTTAACTATTTGGGGAATTTATTTTAGTGATAGTTTTATTTCCGAATTGGTCTTTGTATCGATTTCGGCCTTCTTTTTTATGGGAATCCTGCCTCTCTCTGAATTAGTTGTTATCAGATCAATAAAGTCTAAAGGTCAGGATTTTGGTAAGGTAAGACTTTGGGGAACTATAGGCTTTGCTATCGTTTCAATAATTACCGGATTTCTCCTTAATATCGGTTATTTTATGCTTTTTATAGTTTTCGGGGGCGTATTTTTATCGATTTTTTTGTTCAATTTCAAAATTAAAATTCAAAAGCACGATGAGAATATAAATATTCAAAAAAGGGAAAATGGTTCTTTTAGAGTCTTTGTTCTCATGCTGATTTTTGGTTTTTTTCTCAATTCCGTGAATTCTTTCAATATGGTTTTTTTACCTGTTTATATTATGCAGAACAATTATCCCACCGCAGTTTCGGGAATTGCGATTTCTTTGATGGGGTTATCTGAGATTCCATTTTTATTTTTTTCCAGGAGAATAATCAGAAGGGTCGGACATATAAATTTATTGTTTATTTCACTGTTTACAATGTCAGTCAGAATTCTTCTTACACCTCTTGTGGGATCCTTTTTACTGCTAATCGCCCTGCAGCTTCTTCACGGAGGCACATTTATAGTCATGTATTTCACCATTCAAAACTATATACATTATAATTTGAGTGAAAAGGATACCAACAAAGGGCAGATGCTTTTATGGATGACCTTGCAGGGATTCAGTTTCTTTGCCGGATCTTTCTTTGGGGGAATATTAACTGAAAAAATCACCATTGCAGGTTCGTATTATTTGTTGGGATTCTCCTCCCTGCTTATTTCTGCTGTTTTGCTTTTGATAATAATTGTCAGAAAAAAATTTTTGTCAAAAACTTAATTCATTTTGAGTATGACAGATCGTATCTCAGAAAATCCAGAACCACCTCTGCAGCAACTACAGGTTTTTCACGATGAAGCGAGTGGGTACATCCTTTTATCTGAATCAGCCATGCACCTGGAACGAGAGCTGCTAGCTCAAGAGAAGAATCTACACCTACTATTGTATCATCCGTTCCGATAAGGAGCATTATATCGTTTTTAATTTCCGGGTATTTTTCCAGCGGTGCGGACCATGAAAGATTCGCGTTCATCTGTTTTTGAATCGTGACAGGTATGTCCGCTGAATCGGAAGCGAAAGGCAGGCTCACATCATTTCCGCTTATTCCGGTTGCATGCCATACAACTTTATTAACCATTTGAGGATATTCCAGTACGGTAATCTGGGCGACAACACTACCCATTGAATAACCAAAAACATTTGGTTTATTTACTTCCAATATTTCAATCAAACCCTTTATATCTTCAACTAATTGCTCAAAAGTGTAATCCGCATCATTATCGGAAGTGTAACCCATTCCTCTGTTGTCGAAGAGAATCAACTGATTTGTTGCCGAAAGTATATCTATGAATGTTTGATCCCACTGTGACATTTCCATGCCGAGACCACATATCAAAAGTAACGGATCGCCCTGACCCAACAATTTGTAACCAATTTGAATTTCATTAACTTCAACACTGTAAATTGCATTTCCATTCACATCATTCTCAACAAAATTTCCTTTGTATTCTACTGTTGCAAATGAGAAAATCACCATAATCAAAATTAATAAAACTAACGTGCACCTCTTCATTTTCAAACCCCCCCTATGAAATTTCCATGTGTGTAAAAACATTTCCTTCTCTGTAAATAAAGATATTTTTAATTATATAGAATGAATTATAAGATAATATTTGAAAAAATATATGAGGAATATAAAAAATATTTGTGAAATAATTATAAATGAACAATTAAACCGATAAATATTTTATACCGTTTTTATCAGTTTTATAATCCATTCTATATTAAAATCAGACTATGAATCGCTGATATTCGAGTGTTAACAGGAAATGATTATTTAAATGATAATAAATTTACCACGTGTGCCGAAATATCATTAAAAACAACATTTCATCTGTACATTGGCTTTTTTCATTAGTGGTTTAATTTTTTTTTCACAAGAATTTTGTGATAACAAAAAATAACATTTCAATATTAAATGTTTTATGATGTCGGAATTCATGATGATTGTAAGATATATTATGACGATAGAACCCGTCATAATTATTTTTCTCGAAAATTCCGGCCACATCTGATATAAACAACCTATTTATCAGGAGCATTTTATATGATCGGCTGCAATCCAATAAATGTCAAAAACAAACGGCAATAGGGTTGAATTGCCACTACCTATGAAAATGTGAATTTCGGGATGTCCCTTATTTTTTTTCTATTTTTACAAGTTCATATCCGGAATTCTGAATAACTTCGTTGAGTTCATCAAAGCGCATATCCCTTATTGTATCAAGGTCAGCAGTTCCATCATCCAGATTCACTTTCACAGTTCTTATCGCTTCATGGTTCTTTAAAGCTTCTTCGACTCTTTTTTTGCAATGTTCACATGACATGCCTTTTATATACAATTTGTGAAACATTTTATACCTCCGTTTAATTGAATTTAATAATATCCTCACCTTCAATTATAGGCTTGACTTTGACATCCGTTGCCACTATATCCAGATATTCCCTTATTACATTTATCATTTTAGAGGCGTCATCGTATAACTTTTCAGTATTTGTATCTCTTGCATCTATGCTGAATTTCAATTGAATATTCACTGTGTCATTTGAAACAGCGATGTCAATAATATCTTCTTCATTTAAGAGTCCGGTTTTGAGTATTTTATCAATCTGGAGGGGGAGCATGTTTGCAAAATCTTCCTGAAGGATTTTTTTTATTTGTGCATCTAAGCTGTATACTAAATACATTTTTTCTCCTTATACTGTTTTCATTCCGGAACTGTATCATGTATTTTTCAAAATACATTCCAACTTACAAAATAGTGTCCGATTTGTTCATAATTTTTCCCATGCCTTTAAAATTACTTTTAGGGTTTTCTAACCTTATTTTTTAACCCAAAAATACTTTAATATCACAAAAAAATTTTAACATATTTGAGTTACAACCACTTATAAATTTTTCAACAGAATTCTTTCTTAATTCGATAAAACAAAATTTGCAATAGACTAAAAATTTTTCTGTTTTCCAAAGAAACCAAAATACTATTTTTTGTTTCATAATATAACTTTAAAAAAATTTTTTATTCAAATAAAAAAAAGATCCTTAATAATAAGGATCATGGTGGCGAGGGAGGGAATCGAACCCTCCACACATGGATTTTCAGTCCACTGCTCTACCTACTGAGCTACCTCACCGGTAGAAATAAAAAAAATGGTGGAGGCGGCAGGGATCGAACCTGCGACCTACTGCTTGTAAGGCAATCGCTCTCCCAGCTGAGCTACGCCTCCCCATTTGGCGCCCTCACGGGGATTTGAACCCCGGTCGCCGGCGTGAAAGGCCAGTGTCCTAGACCCCTAGACGATGAGGGCATTGAGTAGCACGAATAATATAATACATTAATTTTTTTATAAGGTCAAGTGGTCATAGAAAATTTTTATTAAAAATATTTTAATTATTTAAAGTTTTAATAATTTATCATTATTTTTCTTTATTAAAGCCGGCTTATTAATACTCAATACTTCTTTTGTGATAAAATTAACCAGGGGGTTTTATATGGCTGTTGATTTTAGAATGACCAAAAAGGGTTTGATACTTCTTATCGAATCATTCGATTCTCTTGACAATTTAAAACAGGAGATAGCTCAAAAGTTTGCTGAAAATAAAACATTTTTCACTGAAGGTGATGAGATTTCACTTATGCTGACCGAAGAACCCAGTAAAAGTGAAGATATTGTAAAAATAGTGGGTATGGTGAGAAATCTGGGTATTGGGGTAAAGGACATTCTCGTAGGTTCGGCTGATAGTAAGAATGTAAAAATTGGTCAGAAATATGATCTGGTTAAAGAAAAAAAACATGAATACCAGGGATGTGAATTGATAAGAAGAACACTGAGATCAGGACAAATCGTTGTTCATAATTATGATGTTATAGTTATGGGAAATGTGAATAATGGTGCTGAAATTATTGCGGGAGGTAATATTGTTGTCATGGGTTCCGTAAGGGGAGTTTTAAGAGCGGGATATGCAATAGGAAATTCGGCGATAATAACCGCGTTGGATCTTCAACCAAATTTTTTACAGATTGGAAGTATCATATCTCAGGACTATCAAAGAGTTCAGGGACCATGTGTTGCACATGTAAAGACGGGTAGAATTTTCAATCAGAGAGTCGAAGAAGTGACCTTTGATTTAGACTTTAAATAAATTGTAGGGGGAATGATGTGAAGACCGATGATGTTTTAATGAAGCTTTCTGATTCCTTTGGCCCTTCAGGTTATGAGGATGAGGTTTTAAACTTAATCGAAGAAAGTATTAAAGATGATGTCGATGAAATAATTCGAGACAGTTTAAAAAATTTAATAGCATTGAAAAGGGGTAATGGAAAGAAAAAAATCGCTATTTTCACACATGTGGATGAAATAGCTTTTTTAATTTCCAGTATTGATGAAAGAGGATTTGCAAGAGTTGAAATGATTGGGGGAGTTGATCCGAAAGTCATTATTTCACAAAAAGTGATCATTAAATCCAGGGATGGAAAAATCAGGAAGGGAATTTTTGGTATGCTCGCTCCACATCTCCAGAATAATGAAACAAGGAAAAAAATACCTGATTATTCTTCGTTATTTTTGGATGTTTCTATGAATGCTGATTGGAAGGATATCAAGGTTGGTGATTTAGTTGGTGTTGATACGAAAGCTGTAAAGCTTGCTGATCTTGTTTGTGGTAAGGCTATGGATAACAGGGCCTGTGTGTTGGTTAATATGCTCCTGGCTAAGGAATTGAATAAATATTCTTCTCACCCAGACGTTTATCATGTTTTCAACACACAGGAAGAAGTGGGACTCATAGGGGCTACGGTCAGTTCGCAGAGAATCGATCCTGATCTGGCGATTGTGATGGATGTGACTTTTCATGATCCGGAAACAGATGTAAAGATCGGTGGCGGACCGGCAATTTCTGTAGGAGGTCCCAACGTAGATAAGAATTACTACAAAAAATTAACGAAATATGCTTCCAATAACGATTTCAAATTTCAATATGAAGTTGCGAATGGAAGATCGGGTTCCGATGCCGATGCTGTACAGTTAGCCGGAAAAGGTATTCCAACATTACTTTTATCTATCCCAATAAAATATATGCATACTCCTGTTGAAATAGTTGGTGTTAAAGATATAGAAAATACCGCTAAATTACTCGCAGGGTTTCTATATTCTCTGACTGAAGAAGGTGAAAATTAATGAAATTAAACAGATTGGAGAAATTATCGAATCTTTCAGGTGTTTCAGGTTTTGAAGAGAAAGTAGCGGAGTTCATAATAGAGGAAATAAAGGGGAAAGTTGATGAAAGCTATGTAGATAATGTAGGAAATGTGATCGCATATAAAAAAGGATTCAGGGAAAAGACATTGATGCTTTGTGCCCATATGGATGAGGTTGGGTTGATTGTTTCTTCTCTCAAAAAAAATGGTACTGCTGGGTTCAGTGCCCTCGGGGGAGTTGACCCGAGAGTTTTGATGGGAAAAAAAGTTTATGTTGGTGAAAAAAGTATTCCTGGTGTAATCGGATTTAAAGCGATTCATAATCAAAATAGCAGCGAAATTTTTATGCCCCCTAAAATGGAAAACTTAACTATAGATTTTGGATTTGAAGATGAAAAAGGATTGAAAGAAAAAATAAATATCGGTGATCCTGTCGTTTTTTCCACAGAATTTGAAAGAGTGGATAATTTTTTGATAGGAAAGGCCTTTGATGACAGATCTGGTTGTGAGGTTCTACTGAGCCTGATAGATTATTTGCAGGAAAATCCCGTTGATTATACGGTTGCATTCGCATTCGTAGTTCAGGAAGAGACGGGACTGCGTGGCAGCGGGATAGCTGCAAGGCAGATAAAACCAGATGCGGCGCTGATTTTTGAAAACACGACGGCGGGAGATAACCCCGAACTTTCTGAAGGCAGATGGTCGACAAGACTTGGGAAAGGGCCTGCGTTGGCCTTCGCTCACGGAGGTCTGGTTTTGGATGAGTATATTCTCGATGTTATTCTAAATACGGCCAGGGAAAATAATATAATGTATCAATTCAAATCCAGAACGAGAGGTGGTACAGATGCCGCTAGAATTTCAAGAATGGATGAAGGAACTCCATGCGGTGTGCTATCTACCCCATCAAGGTATATTCATTCACCGATGTCGATGATAAATATAGAAGATTTTGAAAATGTTATAAAACTTGCCAAACTACTGGTAAAAAATGGTAAATTAATAAAGGGAAAGGAGAATTAATTATGAAAGAACTATTGAAAAATATAACGGAAATATCTTCTCCAAGTGGTAGAGAAAAAAATATAAGAAAGTTCATCATAGAAGAAATTAAAGATTATGTTGATGATTATGGAGTGGATAGTCTTGGAAATCTGATAGCTGTTAAAAAGGGAAAATCCGGCAAAAAACTTCTTATTGATGCTCATATGGATGAAATAGGAGTAGTCGTTTCACATATAGATGATAATGGATTTTTGAGAATAGAGATGATAGGCGGAGTGAGTCCGTATATTTTATTGGGAACCAGACTTAAATTTCTCAATGGAATTGTAGGGGTTGTTGGATATGAAGGTGAGAGCATGGCAGAATCCGGTGCAAATATAAAAAATCTTTCGTTCGATAATATTTTTGTAGATGTAGGGGCAACTTCCAAAGAAGAAGCGGAAGAAAAGACACCGGTCGGTTCCTTTGCAACCTACGAGGCAGAATTTTATGATGGTGGAAAAAGACTCATTTCAAAGGCGTTTGATGATAGAGTCGGGTGTGCATTTATGATACAGCTTTTGAAGGAAATAGAAAAACCTGTCGATGATCTGTATCTCGTTTTTTCGGTACAGGAAGAAGTAGGATTGGTTGGGGCTAGTGTTGCCAGTCATGATATAAATCCTGATATGGCTATAGCACTCGATATATCTGGGGGACCAGATACTCCTAAACATTTTAAAAGAATGAATTTTAAACTTGGTGGTGGTCCACTCATAAAAATAAAAGACAAATCATCTATAAGTTCTTCATATTTTGTAGATAAATTAACCGAAGTGGCGAAGAAGAATAATATACCTTATCAATATGAAGTTTTGATATTCGGAGGTACCAACGCCAGAGGATACCAGGTTAAAGGGGCGGGTACTCACGCCGGAACAATTTCAATAGCCACAAGATATGCTCATACACCTCATGAAATGATTGACTATGATGATGTTTTAAATATAGTTAAATTGCTGAAAAAATTATGTGAAGAGGGGATTTAGTTCTTTATAAAACTGTTTGAATTATGAATCAATTAATTTTTTCCAATTCGTTCAACAAACAATGCCACATTTTATCAACCGATAAATTACCGGATGATAATAAAGAATATATTTATATTATAAGTAAGAAAAAGAAGGGAAAAATACATTATAAAAATGAATTATTAATTGAAGATGCGGAGGATAATATAACACTGAATAATTTTTATTATTTACTTCAGTATATCAGATCCTCTGATTTGAATAAAATTTTTGTGATTGGAGATAATCCTCTTTTTAATCTGGTGGGATATATCTCCAGTTCACTTTTATCTATAAAAAGATTGGTAATGATGCCAACTACAGCGTTTTCACAAGTTTTCCTGAAAATAGACGGAGAATTTTTTTTAAACTATGAAGAAGAAAAAAATGTTCTCGGAAATATTGGAATGCCAGACATAATATATATTTATCCGGAACTCTCCTTTGATGAGAAAAAATTGAAATTGGTGAATTTGATTTCCATAATCAATGTATCTATCTCAAGTGATATGAAGCTTTTTTATTATCTTATGAATAACTATGAAAAAGGTACATTGACTATAGATAACTATAGATACATGATATGGCTCGCGGTAAAGGATTATACACGGCTGATAAGTGATGATAGATATCCGGTTGGAGTTAACTTTGCAAAGTATATTCAGAATATATACAGACTTAAAGTGAGTAATGAGGTTTCAATGGCCTTTGGAACTCTCTTTTCAATATGGTTGTCATATAATTATGGAATAATAGAGCATGATTTTTGTAAGGAGCTAATTTTTAAAATTAAGAAAGATTGGATTAACACATGGTTTTACAGAATAGATCATACATCTTTCTTTGATTTTTTCAAAAAAAATAAAATATTAGAATTTAACATTCCTACATTTCCTGGAATGAGGAAGATAAGTTTAGATTATAATGATTTTAAAAGAATATATAAAAATTCAGGGATTCGAATGGAGTCGTTCATGTGAATGATAATTATTATACAAAAATAATATTGATTTTAGGAATTGTTTTAATAACGTTCAGTGTAATAATTCTGATTGGGATCGGGTATGTTTTTTTATTGAATGGTGATTTGAAAAAAAATGCCTGGCTTTTGGAAGAAACCAGATTGAGCATAAAAGATTACTCTGTCAAAGACAAAGATTTGATTATTGATGAAGATGATTTTGTTTTTCCGGATATAGAAAAGAAAGACGATATAAATACGGTGAATGATCTCACTCTTGAATCTTTCGATTATAGAAGACTCGTTTTCAATGCCAAGCAAATTATAGAAAAGAGTTCGGAACAAAAGCTCATAGTCGTTAAAGAAGAAGAGGCTTTTAAAGCGTGTGTTGAATCAGGTATAAATAATTATTTAATCTGCAAATACAGTAATGGGTACTGCGTTGTCACCTCGAATAAAAATGTTTTGGAAAAAAATTGTATATTCAATAATTTTTACGGTGTTCAGATAGTGAGCCACTCGAATTTGAACGTTGTTGTGAATAATATAGCCGCTTTGAGGGAGAGAAATTATCCGGCTTTTGCATTGAAATGGATTACCGATTCCGGAGTTCTTTATTATGGGGTGAATATAGGTATATTTCCCGATAAAGATTCGGCCAATGAATATTCGCAGAGTTTGGATGAATCGGAAATAACGGAAATAACCGGGTGGAATATAGGAGGAAGATATATAAGAGCACTGTTCTAAGATTTATTTGAATGAATAATATATCTGTCCTATATATTCGTGAATTGCAGAAGAATTGGCTTCAAGGGAACCTGCATTAGGTAAAAGATCTACAGGAGAGAAATCTCCGTATTCTGCATAGTAATTCGATGGAACGGGATTCACTGTGGTAAAATCAAATTTTCTGAAAATATCGTATGCCCTTTTCATATGAATGGCTGAAGTTACGAGATCTACGTTTAGCCAGCCCTCATTTTTACAGATTTCAAAGGAATATTCTGCGTTTTCCTCGGTTGTTTTTGCTTTATTTTCAAGAATGATTTTTTCCGATGGAACTCCCCATGATTCAAGGGTGTCCTTCATAATTTCTGCGAGTGTCTTATCACTTTTCCCTAAAACATTTCCTCCGGTAACTATTATAGGTTTATTCGTTTTTTCATAAATCTGAAAACCTTTGTAGGTTCTCAACAGGGAAGTTGGTCCTATCTGATCCCCTGCGGGGGTATTTAAAGAACCCGCGGATAAAATAACTATAACATCACCCGTATAATGATCATTTGGAGGGAACTCTTTCTCAAGTGGAATAACGAAAAGATTACTTCCAAGATTGGTTGAGAGAATATATAAGAATACTGTGATTATTATGAGCAATGTTGTGAGAAATTTCATGTGTCTTTCATGTCTTTTTTTCCAGACGATCAGAATACTCACAAACAAAAGAACAATAAACAATCCAGGTGGGGTGATAAGAGAATTGATTATTTTCTGAAAAACGAAAAGCATTACAAAACGCTCTTTATTCCCATTATGTTATCTGTTATAAAATAATCGGTTATATCTTTTATTTTAAGTGCCAGATTTGGATCATCCACGGTCCAGAAAGCTATTTTAAATCCCTGTGTTCTGAGCCATTCTGTGAACTTGAATCCGATTTCAAAACCGAATTCTTCAAACATTTGAACAGGCAAATGAAAGGAATAGGGTTTATATTTAT
>JASGMR010000055.1 GCA_030156385.1 Kosmotogales bacterium | reverse complement strand
TTTTTGGAGGAACTGATTTATGATAAAAAAATTATGTGGTTGGTTTGGGGTAATTATAAGTATTGGAATCGCATCGTTGTGGAGTTATTGGGGCATCGTTGAAAATTTCCATGAGGGTTGGTATTCAATTTCACTTTTGGAAAACATTTTTATTATGCTTATTCAGTACCTTTCTATACCGATTATAATAGTTGTTTTTAATTTAATCGCGATTAAATGGAATAGAGTCGGAGGAATTGTTTTCTATATAGCGGCTGTTGCTCTGGCATTTTTTTTCAGAAATGGCAGTTTTCAGACTATAGGATTGCTCATTGTCATTCCGCTTCTCATAATAGGAACATTGTATTTTTTTGGAAAGCCCGAGCCAAAAAAACTCGCTTATCTTCTGATGATCTTTGTTCCGTTGGTAATAATGGTGATGTTTGGAGTTCCGAATCTGGTGAGAGTGAATCAAAGGGTGAATGACAACAATTTTGATGAGCGGATAATTGAGACTGAGGATTATTCACTTGTTTGGGCGCCGCACGGCCCCGGGTGGCCATGGAAAGGCGGTCTGACCTGGGAACAGGCAAAGGATTATTGTTCGAGACTTTCAGAAGATGGAAAAACACTGCTTGAGGAACCTGTTAATATATGGAGATTGCCTACCGTTGAGGAATGCGTTCAGAGTTCTATGCTACATAATGAATTGTCAGGAGGGGAATGGGATGAAGAAAAAAATATTGCCACCTATAAACTTACTCCGGATAAGGAAACGCCCCTGTGGAATCCCAATAAAATAATTATTTACTATTGGACAGCGAATGAATATGATGAAGAATCCGCATATATTTATGTATATAATGGCGGTATATGGACGAGATCCAAAAGTTCAAAATATGGATATTTAGCTTATAGAGCGGTAAAAGATTTAAAAGAATAATTTTTCATGAAAAGGGTTGATTTTGTATGGAAAACATAGTATAATAATTTAGAATGATTCTAAATTATGAGGAGGATGTATATTATGGAGAATATTTCAAAACTACCATTATTAGGTGATAAATTTCCAGAGTTAACAGTGAAGACAACGGAGGGTGTTTTACATTTACCGGACGATTTCAAGGGGAAATGGTTTATTTTATTCAGCCATCCGGGAGATTTCACTCCTGTCTGTACCACAGAATTCATAGGTTTCGCAAAAAATGCAGAAAAATTTAAGAAATATAATACCGAATTAATAGGTCTGTCCGTTGACCAGGTTTTTTCTCATCTCAAATGGATAGAATGGATAAAGGAAAAGATGGGAGTAGAAGTGAAATTTCCGGTAATAGCAGACGAATTGGGAATTGTTTCTAAAGAATTGGGAATGCTTCATGAAAAGAAAGGAACAAATACCGTCAGAGCGGTTTTTATTGTTGATCCGAATGGTATCCTTAGATTGATGATGTATTATCCACAGGAAGTCGGAAGAAGTGTAAATGAAGTTTTCAGAGCACTGATTGCTTTGCAGGCGTCGGACGAAAACGGTGTAGCAATGCCGGAAAACTGGCCAAATAATGATTTTATGCAGGATAAAGTTATTATTTCCCCGGCAAGTAATATGGAGGAAATTGAGAAAAGGAAGAAATCTGAGAAAAACGGGGAGTTTGAATGCAAGGACTGGTGGTTCTGCTATAAAAACATAAAATAACTAAAAGGTGCGAAAGCACCTTTTTTTTGCTCCTTGACGTGGATTCCCGATGAGTATTCAGTTATTAAAAGGCACCAATAATTTTTTTATAAAAGCAATTTGAAATCTGAGATATAAAAAATGTTTGCAAATTTTTTGAAATGAATTACATTCTTTGATTCAAAATCGAGAAATAGTATTTGATAAATTTATAATGTAAAGAGATGTTTTGAAATAAAAAATCTGCAAAGTTTTAGTTTAATCATTTTAAGTTCAAGTGAACCTTCATATATTGTATAATTTTTACTGAGGTGAATTAATATGATTTTATTATTAGGTGTTTTTAAACCGGAAATACAGCCTTTGATTGATGAAATGCAGATTTTGGAGACAGGAGAATTGTTAAACAGATCATTTTGCAGAGGCGTTATCGGTGAAAATGAAATAGTGGTTACCAGTGGATTTATAGGTAAGATCGATACCACGATGATATGTCAGAAATTTATAGACCATTTTAGCCCCGACAAAATAATATTGATCTCGGGGGCGGGAGCGATAGCCCCTGATTTAAAAATAGGAGATATCATAGTTGGAACATCTTTCGTGGAACATGACAAAAAATTACCGGTTGACCAGACAAAAATAAATTCAAATTTAGAAGCAGCGGTTATTTTTAAGAAAATAAAAAAAGATATTCCAAATGTAAAATTTGGAACGATCATATCTGGGGATTCTCTGATTTCTGATGTAAATTTAAAAGAATCACTTTATAATAAGTATGGTGCCCTGTGTGTGGATATGGATTCTGCGGCAGTTGCGATGACTTCAGATGTCAATAAAATAAATTTTTACGTTATCAAAGTTATACTTGATTTATGTGATGAAAATGCATCTGAAGATTACAATAATAATTTTGAAAGATGCTGTCTGACCGGCGCAGAGTTATTTATAGATATATTAAAAAATTCAAAATTGTAGAATGGAGGTAAATGAGTGAACTGCATTTTTTGTAAAATAATAAATGGAGATATCCCGTCAAAAATAGTTGCAGAATCTTCGAATTATATCGCGATAAAAGATATAAATCCTGTATCGCCGGTTCATATACTCATCATTCCCAAGGAACATATAGAAAAACCTGGTGAACTTGCAAAGTTCGATGGGAAAATTTTACAGGAATTATTTGAATTGGTTGAAGAAGTTGCCAGATCCGAAAATATATTTGATAGTGGATATAGACTTATTGTAAATAGTGGTAAAGACGCCGGACAAGAGGTAGCTCATCTTCACTGGCATTTGTTGGGAGGAAGAAAATTAGGAAAACTGGGATGAGAAAAGTTGAACACTATTATTCTGAAGAACCGGAATCTTTTTTGAAGGCAAAAGAAATTGATGTTTTTTTTGATGGTTTTTTTTATAGGTTTAAAACTCCTTCCGGTGTTTTTTCCTATGGTAAACCCGATAAAGCCAGCATGGAACTGGTGAAATATTCTCTGATATCTGAGAATGAGAGAGTGTTGGATCTGGGATGTGGATACGGATTGATTGGCGTGTTGGTAAAGAAGATAAATCCCGGAATCAAATTATACATGAGTGATATAAATAAAAGAGCTTTGAAATTTGCTAAAGAAAATTCTCTGAAAAATAATATTGTTTCTGAAATAAAATCCGGAAATCTTTTTGATCCATGGAAGGAATATAAATTTGACAATATACTCTGTAATCCTCCGTTCGCAGCGGGAAAAAAGATTTGGGCAGAAATAGTTGAAGAATCACCGAAATATTTATCGGAGAATGGAAAGATCCATTTTGTGGCCTATCATAATAAAGGTGGTGAAACCCTTAGCAAGCTTATGAAAGAAACATTTGGTAACTTGGTAACGCTTTCAAAAAACGGAGGTATCAGGGTTTATCTGTCCTACAATGAATAATGATTATCTATTGAAAATGTATCATATGTCATTTTCTTACGAAGAAAAATCCATCTTTGAGGAGTCCGATTTTACGATAAATGAGAACGAAAAAGTAATAATCTATGCAAATAATGGTAGCGGAAAGACGACTTTTTTAAATGTTTGTGCTGGATTTTTATCCCCTTTTTCAGGAAGCTGTTTCAGGAAAAACGAATTGAAGATCGGTTATTTATTTCAAAATCCTTATGTTCAGAATATTTCCATAACTGTTGAAGAGGAACTGGTTTCCGTATGTAAAAATTATGGCATGAACGATAAAGTCATCAATGAGAAAGTCGGTTACTTTTTGGGTATTTTCGGATTAAATCATTTAAGAAAGAGAGACATAGTATCACTATCGGGTGGCGAAAAGCAAATAATATCTTTTTTATCGAATCTGATAATGGAACCGGATATTATTTTTTTTGATGAGCCATTTTCAATGATAGATAGCGGGGCAAGAAGAAGGTTAATAAAAATCCTGAATAATATTTCAAAATTGGCTTTTATAATAGTCACTTCACTATATTTCCCTTCATTGGACGTCAGCGATCAGTACATAATTGATAACAAAAAAATTTTAAAGATTTCTGGTGAACCTGAACATGATTATTTTTTAAAAAGAGGTATTTTCCCTGTGGTGTCAGATGATTACATTTGAGAATGTATCATATAAATATAGTAACAGTTATAGAGAAAATCTGACCGGTTTGAATTTTGAATTCCATAAAGGGGATACCGTTTTGATTTTAGGTGAAAATGGTTCGGGAAAAACCACTCTCCTCTCATTGATTTCTAATCTCATTTTTCCGGATTCTGGAAGTGTGAAATTGTTTGGAATGAATACAAAAGAGAAGAATTTTGAAAAATTTTTTCGTCGTAAAATAGGATATGTTTTTCAAACCCCTTACAATTCTCTGTTGAACAGAACAGTTTTTGAAGAGGTAGTATGGATCCTGAAAAATTATGGTATAGATAATGAAGAGGGAAAATATTCTGATTGTATGCGTTCATTTGGGTTGAATCCGGAAAAAATGAAAAATAGAAATCCAATGAAATTATCTTTGTCCGAAAAGAAAAAAATATCGATTATCTCCAATATAATTCACGATCCATCGGTATTGTTGGTTGATGAACCGAACATTTTATTCGATTATTACTCATATCAGTCTTTAATAAATATTTTTAATGAGTACAAAAGTAAAAATAATATTTTAATTATTGCGACTAATTATCCTGAAAACTTCATTTTCCTGGCAAATAAGATCGTTTATTTGAAAGATAAAACTGTTTCTTTTTTTGGAAATACAAAGGATTTTTTCCAGGAAGGAATTTTCTTTTCAAAGGAATTAGAGGTCGTTAAAAATTATTTGTGGAAAAATGGGCGTCTTCCTGATAAAATTGAACAATATTTTGTAGATAAATAGGAGTAAAAAGATGCTTAATATTTCTGTCATAGTCAACACTTTAGCCATAATAGCCGGCTCAATTCTTGGAATCCTCTTTGGAAAGATAATAAAAGAAAAATATAAAAAACTGGTTTTTATCGCAATCGGTTTGTTAACGATTGGGTTGGGGATTGATCTGTTTTTAGATGCAACCGAAATATTGATTGTTCTATTCAGCATGATAGTTGGTGGAATAATAGGGGAAACGATAGATATAGAAAAACAACTGGGAAAATTGACCGCGAAAAAAGGGGATGCAAACTTCGTTAAAGGTTTTGTCACTTCTCTCGTTCTGTTTGTCGTTGGTCCGATGACGATAATCGGGTCAATTCAGGCGGGTGTGGCAAATAACAACGACTTGATTTTTATAAAATCATTGATGGACGGTATATCTTCTATAGTTTTTGCATCAACATTTGGAGTAGGAGTCGTTTTTTCCGCACTTGGAGTTTATTTGATTCAGGGATTGCTTGTAACTTTTGCTTCGCAACTTTACTTTTTACAAACGGAAATCTATATCGGCAATCTATCCGCAATAGGTGGATTGATGATGATTGCTCTTGGTTTGAGACTACTGGAAATCAAAGAAATTAAAGTTGGAAACTTTCTTCCTGCTTTGATCATAGGTCCTTTTCTTTCTTTTATTTTTTCATTATTTTAAAAAGGGAAACCACCGGTTAGGCCTCTGGATTCGAAAGTTCAGAATGTTGAGTAGAAAATAACCCTTATTACCAAAAACGAGTTGAGTCTGATCTTATACTGTTGCTCTGAAATGTTTTAATTAAGAAAAATTGGTGTGGTAGTTCTGAATATGATACTGCAGGAATATGAGCGCTTTGAAAATATTGTGAAACCGAATCAAACTATATAAGAAACATTAATACATGAAGTGAAAATGAAATCACTATTTTTTCTTATCCTTATAAATTTTCTGTTAGGAAAACATCAAAGTTTTCTTAGGGCTTTTTTAAGAATTAAATAAGTTAATATAAAAAAATAAACGGCTCTTGTTGGATAAAATTGTAACCTACAGTAGCTATTTTGTTATTGAATTCGTCAGAAAGCGAGGATATCAGATATGAAGGATTTGTTGTTAAAAGTTTATGAATGCCTAACCGTCATACTACCTTTTTTAATCACATTTATAATACTGAATCTCATTTACAAGTATAAGAAAATTCCCGGAACAAAGTGGAAGTTCTTAAAGCTTATAATTTTTATCATATACATTTTTGCTGTTTTTTATTTTACAGGGGCAGGCACTATATTTGATTTACAGCGATACGGTATTCGACTCGGTACAGATCAAATCAATCTGTTGCCATTTTCAAGACATATTGATATTACCGCGTATTTTCTTAATATTTTATTATTCGTACCATTTGGATTCTTTTTGAAGTTCATCTGGCCCGACATAAACAAACTGAAATATATCGTTCTTTCAGGTTTTTCTTTTTCATTACTGATTGAGATCAGCCAGTTGTTTAACCACAGACAAACGGATATTGACGATTTAATATTGAATACTCTCGGAACGTTATTAGGTTATCTTTTGTTTAGAGTATTCTTTCGTACAACAGAAAAAACCGTTCCTGCCGTAAATCATTTAAAATACGAACCGGTCATTTACATATTAACCGTCTTTTCAGGGCATTTCCTGATGTTTAATGAATTAGGATTGGCAAAAATCCTCTATGGTTTTTAAAACAAAAAATTTAAAGCCGCAGTTCTCTGTATAAAAGTATGTTACGGGACGAGGAATATTTAATTTGGATTCTCAGGATAGAAGGTTTTTAATCGAAGTGGCTTCTTTTTAACAGCACGACCTATACGACATCCTGATTTCTGGCAATTATATAAATATTATTGGTGTGGTCCATGTTAGCCTTTCATTATTTCTCATAATGATTTTTATGTGAAATGTTTTTTTGTTCTGATTCAGCGAATACGAAAGCATTAACAGATCGACGAAATCTCAATTGATCCTATCAAAATACATGAGAATGGAAACATAAACATGTGATTAAAATTTACCGGTGAATATTACTGAATGATGAAAGAAACTGAAATCAAACTTCCATGCTTTGATCGTTGCAAAACCAGGAATAATTTATTTTTCTGAATTATATGAGTCATACGCTGATACAGCGGAAGTCATAAAAGAATATCAGAAAAATAAAAGAGATTCACCCTTGAGAAAATTCTGAGACGCTGACGGAATTTCGTTAGGACTAATAAAAACCACCCATTTAAGGGCGGCCATTATTATTCCAGTTCTTCAAATTGACTCTTATCCACACCACACAATGGACAAACCCAATCATCAGGAAGATCTTCAAAAGCGGTACCAGCTTCAATACCGTTATCTACATCTCCCTCTTCCGGGTCATAAATGTAACCACAAACCGTACATCTGTACTTTTTCATGAATCTAACCTCCGTAAATTAAAGTTCAAAAATTTTTTCAGATTCCCATAAACCGTGGATGTTACAATATGAAGTTGCAATAAACTTTCCGGGTTTTTCAAGTTTAATTTCTACACTCGCCTTTGGATATGTTGTAACAGGTGTAAATTCAAAATGAGCTAAATGAACTACAAGGGGATTATCATCATATTTAACGTACAAATCGATCCATTTGATATGATGTTCTATAGTATTTGGATGGGGTATTTCTTTCCCTACCGATACCTCTACATTGAATTTGTCATCCGTCTTATTTATTTCAATTACGGGAACATGTTTCTCGCCTTTCCAATCACCACTTTTAATGAATTCTCCAATTGCCATTATTTAAAACCTCCTTTATTTGGAATCGATCTATTTAAAAACATAAATATTATAACATCAAATAAGAAATTAAACCAAATAAATAATTTGTATGTCTAACTTTTTAATGTTATAATATACCTTGGGAGGGTATAAGTATGAATGAAATCACCGCGCTTGCAACACAGAATTTAGGGGGCATATCGACAATGATTTCCCCAATAGTTTCCACTTCAGTGAGTTATGGCAGTGCATTTTTAGGAGGATTACTTTCGTTTTTTTCTCCGTGCGTGCTTCCGTTGATACCTATTTTTTTTGGTGTGTTAATGTCCGGTGTTGATAAGGGATTCAAAAGATTTTGGCGGGGAGCTTCTTTCGCCATTGGAATGTCTCTGTTTTTCTTTTTATTGGGCATTGGAGCGGGAGGTTTGGGAACATTTATAAATAAAAATCAATTTATTATGAATGTCATATCCGGTTCTCTTTTCATCGTTTTTGGTTTTCTTTTTTTGTTCAACATAGGTTTTAAAAATGTCAACGTGAATTTTTCTAAGTTTAAAAACAGTATTTTTAGCGGATTTATAATTGGTTCACTCATGGGAATAGTGTGGGTTCCATGTGCAGGACCGATTTTGGGATCTATTTTGGTGATCGCAGCAAATCAAAATACTGTGATTGAAGGGGGAATGCTTTTAATCATTTACTCTCTAGGTATGATAATTCCATTCCTTTTCTTGAGTGGGGTAGTCGCCAAAATATCTTCAAGGATCAATTTTAGTGGTGAGAGTAAAGTGAGAAAGATTTTAAGAATTGTTGTCTTTGTTCTGCTTGTTATAACAGGAATTTTGACAATAACTGGTCAATTAAATCTATTACAATTTTCTTAAAACAGGAGGAATAAGAATGAAAAAACTTTTTGTTATTGTAATGACATTAATTATTGGAATAAGTATTTTTGCTTATGATGATATTTATCAAGATGTTGAAAAAGCACTCAAGCTTTCTCAGATTGAAAATAAGATAACCTTAATGGTTTTTTCGAGTAAAAGTTGTATATATTGCGATAAGTTGAGAGAGGAAACGTTCAGGGATGAAAAGGTCATGGAAATTCTGGATGCGGGGTACAATGTTGTTGAAATTTTTCCTGAAGACAGAGAAACGAGTTTTACAATAAATAATCAGGAAATCAAGGCAAATTATAATCAGCTTTCATCTATTTTTGGTGTGAGAGGAACGCCTTCGATGTTTTTTGTAAATTCCGATAATCAGGTTTTGACAAATTTACCTGGATTTGTTCCCGCTGAATCTTTCATTCCCATTTTGCAATTTTTAGGTAGTGAAGCATATTTGACTACTGATTTCCAGACCTTTTCCGGGGAAAGTAGTGATTATATTGGCAACAAACTGATAGAAAAAGTTGATCAGGCTGAAGCAGATTTTGTCCTGAACAATGATAAAAACGCTGTTTATATTGAGAAGATGAGTGAACTTGAAAACATATTTTCAACCGCAGTAGTTGAAAGTGAAACTCTTGCTGAGGAATTGAACGAGTCGGGTGTTTATAGGGTATTGTTAAAAACCGAATAAAAAGAGTTGAAAATAAAAAAAGGGTGGAGTTTATTCCGCCCTTTTTTATTTTTTACAGTTTATTTTTTGCATTTTCTCTATGGATTTTTGTATTCGCTTATTTTTAATGATTATCCCACGTAGCAAACACTTTGACTCCATTTTCCACATCTATCACCCCACATGGCTATAATTTGGCCATTGGATTCCACTTTAATTACTTCGCAATTGTTGGAACAACCATTGCAGGTGAAACTTGAAGGTACAAAATTGGTTTTCAAAGAGGAAAATCCCCTGAATTTGGTTTTTACGTCATTTTTTTCTATATATTCTTTCGATAATATAGCTGCGCCAATCGCGCCCATTACATTGAAATGTTTTGGAACAAATACCGCTGATTTCACTTCTTCCTGAAATGCCTTGATTATACCTTTATTTGCAGCTACTCCGCCTTGAAATACATACGGTGGGTTGAGTTTCTTACCCCTGCCTAAATTATTTATGTAATTTCTCACAAGTGCTCTGCACAGGCCCATAATTATATCCGGTTTTGAAAATCCATACTGTTGTTTTGCAATCATATCGGATTCGGCGAATACCGTACATCTTCCGGCTATTCTTACATTTACATCTGAGGTTAAAGCCAAATCACCAAATTGCTCTATAGGAACTTTCAAACGTTCAGATTGATGATCCAAAAAGCTTCCCGTTCCGGCCGCACAAACGGTATTCATCGCAAAATCTACTACCATTTGGTCCTTTATCACTATTATTTTTGAATCCTGACCGCCAATTTCAAAAATGGTGTGTACATCTGGGTGTTCATTTGTGGTAGCAACTGCGTGAGCGGTTATTTCATTTTTTACAATATCGGCACCAATCATTACACCCGCCAGTTGTCTACCGCTACCTGTGGTACCAACTCCAAGAACGTTAATATCTGATCCAACCTCGTTTTTGAGTGAATTTAGTCCGTGCTTAATCATTTCAAGTGGTTGGCCGTTTGTTCTTGAGTAATATTTATACAATAACTCATTTGAACCGTCAATAGCAACTACATTTATACTTACCGAACCAACATCGACACCAATATAAACATCTTTCATTTTTTGCCTCCACTAAAAACTTTTTCTTTCGTCTTTTTATTTCTGATTAAATCAATGAATGCTTCTATCCGCGTTAAATTATTTGACTTTCCGGTTTGTTCATCGATAGACAGAGTCAGAACAGGAATATCATGATCTGATGTAATCTTTGGGATTACGCTTTGAGAAACCAGCTCTGGTAAGCACCCGAAGGGCATGAGATGAATTATACCGTCAAAGCCTCTGTTTTTAAAATCAACGATATTTCCCACAGTGGTTTTCGCATGTCCGCCTATCAGGATCTCTATATATTTTTCTCCCAAGTCCTGTATGGTTTTTTCGTGTTTTTCTCCGAATATATTATGTTCTACCCATTCTGACAGATAAAGGGACCTTTCTGCTTCACATCCTAAACTACAAAGCAAATTTTCAACATCCATATTTATAGAAGGTTCGATAACTACAAAAATCTCCCCGACTATACCGATCTTTATTTTTTCATCATCATTTACTTTTCTGAGTTTTATACTGTCGATCATTCTATGGCCTTCGGCTCTTGCTTCCAATAATTCTTTTTGTGAATATACCTCATCATAAATTTTATATATTTCTCTCCATACTTCCAGAGATTGTCCCTTATTGATTTCGTAAGGAATCATCGTATGAATTTTCTTTTCAAATGTATCCAGATCTTTCAAAACGGGGAAAACCACCTTTGAAACTTTCACCATTTTTGAAATGGACTGCTTGTTCTTTATTTTGAAGAATTTTTTTATCGTTCCAAACAGATCTCTTTTCGGAGAATCAAAGATAATAAAATTCACATCATAACCCATTTGTCTTAATATTCTTTGATGAACTTCGCCGTAAAAACCGGCTCTACAAGGGCCGTGACCCCCGCTGGATATTATTGTGTTAGCGCCGAGTTCACAGGCCTCAATATAATTACCCATAAGCATTTTGAAAGGTATACAGGCAAATTCAGGAGAATATTTTACTCCCAGGTCAATTGTTTTCTGTGTTGGAGCTGGGGGCATGATGACTTCAAAGCCCATCATCTGAAGAAATTTTTTATAAACTATAACGTGTCCCAAATACGGAAAAGAAACTTTATTACTCAATTAAGCACTCTCCTTTTCTTTCTTTCTCTTCAGCATGTCTACAAAAGCTTCGATTCTTGTCTGCAAATGATTTTCTCCTGTGTGCTCATCTATTCTTATGGTCATAAAAGGTTTCTGCCTTATATCCGATTCTATCTCAAACAGTTTTCCCAAAAACGAATCGGGTCCACAACCGAAAGCCGTTAAATGAATTAATCCATCTATATTGTGATTTTTCAAAGAATAGTAACCTGCTCCTAAAAGTTTATTGCTGAAGGTCCAGAACAACCTCTTTTTGAGATGAGATATTTGACTGAAAATCGTTTTGTTATCAAGCATTTCAAATGTCATATAATCAACATTTAAATCATGTAATTTATCCAGAATATCCATACTCAAAAATGGATCATAAACATTGTATACATATCCTACCACAGCGATTTTAATATTATTTGAATTATTTTTTTTGTATACGGTATTTTTTTTAACCATTTCAGCCGCTTTATCCGCAGGAATACCTCTGAGTGTATTTCTTCTGAATTCAAGCCATTTGATATTCGCTTTTCTCGAAGCTCTTTTAATATCTTCTTCATTTGCATTGAGTTTATCACTCAATGAAATGTAATTTTTATAATTTGATATATTTTCTGTTTTTGATTCTATATAGGTAGTCAGAATTCTATCGGAAATTTCGGGGGACCCATTTTTTACCAGGTCCGGCAGTCCCATGAATTTCGGACAGAAAATCTCTCCTTTGTGAATTGAAATCATTCTTGGAACGAATGCATAATCAACATTTTTTTCGTAAATTAAATATTTTAAATGGCCTAAAAATATTTTTATAGGAACGCATATTTCTGGAACTGCTGATTTTATACCCGTATCGACTATCTCTTTGTTGGAATGTGGTGATACAATTACCTCGTGACCTAATTCTTTGAAAAATTCTTCCCAGAAAACACCGTAATAATGATACAACAAAGCCCTTGGAATTCCTATTTTCACGTCTGTAACTCCTTTATAATTATTGACCAGTAATATTATAACACCCCTTTGTTTTCTGTCAATAAAAAATGGAGAGCAAAGCTCTCCATTTTTACGATTGGTTTAAAATAATTAATATTTATCACCGTATTTATTTCTAAACTTTTGAACTCTACCTTCAGAGTCTAACAGTAAAGAAGATCCATCACCTTTGTAAAATGGATGACATTGTGAACATAAATCTATCTTAATATTTGTTTCAGAAGACAAAAACTTGTGTTCAGCGCCGCATGCACATTTTACGGTTACTTCTTTTAATTCTGGATGTATGTTCTTTTTCATCGAGACCCACTCCTCTTTTAATTTTTCCAAGAAATTATATCACAGGGATTTTTTTATGTCAAAGAATTTTTTTTATATTTGTGATATTCTCTTCGTTATGAAGAATGAATACAGGGTTCTCGGGAAATATATTAAAGAAAAGTTACATTCGCCTAATTTTTTTAAATATTATAGAATTCACAGAGAAGAGGTATTAAAAGTTTCGATTTCACTGAACAACGGAGATAGAGATATATCTATGAATAAAAGGTTCTTTTCTCAAAATTCGGAAATCCCTCTTTTAAAACCGGATGATATTTATTATTTGCTGAGTATTTTGAAGGAGGGAAAATCATTTGAAAAGAAGGTAAAAATCATAAATGATTTTATAAATATAAATATTCAGGATATATGTGAACTGATATTTTTATTGAATCCAAGAAAGTATCCTCCTGTGACAGGTATTGTTAGAAAAATAGTTAATTCTTCTTCCGATTATATTGAATGGCTGAGTTTATCAAAAAAATTTATAGATGAGTTCGTTGATGATTATGTAATGTTGCATGCCATTCTATTGTACGATGATAATAACATTTACGATGACAAAGTGACCGGCTTGAAAAAAACGTTTGAAAATGGTTATAAAAATGAGCATAAATGGTTGACCGGAATTAAAAGAAAAATAAGAGACCTGGATTATTTTGAAACCGAACAGTTAAAAAAAGAATTGAAAATTGATGATTATCACAGGAACTTGATCTTTAAAAAAAATGTATATGCTGTAATTGATGGAAGTAATGTGATTTATTCTGAAAATGGTAAACCGGATTTGATTATTCTGATGAATTTGATAGATGAAATAAAATCGGTTGGTATTCCTTTTTATCCGATTGAAATAGTATTTGACGAAAATATAAGATATATTTTATCTGGAAATCAGATAAGACTATTGGAAGATCTTTTGAGACAACCAAATTACGAACTTTTTTCTCCTGCGGATATAAAAATAATTCAGCTCGCAAAGAAGAACAAAGGATTGATTATAAGCAGAGATAATTATTCCGAGTATGATACCGGAAACATAAAAATAATTAAACCGGAGGAAATAAATGAAAGTTACAGATTTTGATTATTATTTACCAAAGGAGCTCATTGCACAAAATCCCTCAGAGAAGAGGGATGAATCAAGGTTGATGATTATAGACAGAAATAAAAGTAATTTTGAAGATAAAATGTTCAAGCAGATAGCGGAATTTTTTGAAAAGGATGATCTGCTGGTTTTAAATAACAGCAGAGTTATACCGGCAAGATTCAATGGTTATAAATCCACCGGGGCCAGAGTCGA